>CAMFLG010000278.1 GCA_945957495.1 uncultured Pseudorhodobacter sp.
TCTTCCAGCTGAGTGTATTTGCCGACGATGGCCACGCGCACCTCGCCTTCGGCATGGGTCAGACGATCCATCACGTCTTCCCAGCGGGCGAGGTTGGGTTTGGGGGCGGGCGAGATGCCGAAGGCGTCCAGCACCGCCTGATCGAGGCCGGCGCGGTGATAGGCCAGCGGCGCCTCGTAGATGGTTTTCAGATCATAGGCGGGGATGACATGTTCTTTGCGCACGTTGCAGAACAGGGCGATCTTTTCACGCTCGCGGTCCGGGATCGGGTGTTCAGAGCGGCAGACCAGCACATCGGGGGCAAGGCCGATGGATTGCAACTCCTTGACCGAGTGCTGGGTGGGTTTGGTTTTCAGCTCACCACTGGCGGCAAGGTAGGGCAGCAGGGTGAGGTGCATCAGGATGGACTGGCCGCGCGGGCGTTCATGGATGAACTGGCGGATGGATTCAAAGAACGGCAGGCCTTCGATATCGCCCACGGTGCCGCCGATTTCACACAGCATGAAATCGACCTCATTGTCGCCGACGCGCAGGAAATCCTTGATTTCATTGGTGACGTGCGGGATGACCTGAATGGTTTTGCCAAGGTAGTCGCCGCGACGCTCTTTCTCCAGCACGTTGGAATAGATGCGGCCAGAGGAAATGCTGTCGGTCTGGCGGGCTGACACGCCGGTAAAGCGTTCGTAATGGCCAAGGTCAAGGTCGGTTTCGGCGCCATCGTCGGTGACGAACACTTCGCCATGTTCAAAGGGCGACATCGTGCCGGGATCGACGTTCAGGTAGGGGTCGAGTTTGCGCAACCGCACGGTATAGCCGCGGGCCTGCAACAGCGCCCCCAACGCGGCAGAGGCCAGACCCTTGCCCAAGGATGACACCACGCCGCCGGTGATGAAGATATAGCGTGCCATGGGGCCCCCCGTGAATTGGTTTCAAATGGGCGATTCGCCTGCAAGGAATCGCATCATCACGGGATTTGACCTATAGCCTAGCCAAAGCCCTTCTGCAAGCCGACCGCTAGATGCTGTCGGTTTATGGGATCAGATCCTCAAGCGATGGTATCAGTTTTCGACCGGCGGCGGTGTTGCCGGGGCGTCGGTCTGTGCCGGGGGCAGCAGGTCGTTTCCGGTGGGCAATGCTGGCGCGGCCGGGGCCGGAGCAGGCTGTTCTGCGCCGATCTGGTCGATGACCGAGGCGGTGGAGGCGTCTTTTGCGGCCAGCACCGTCATGGTGATCGAGGTGGCGATGAAACAGATCGCCAGACCCCAGGTGATTTTGCCAAGCGCCGTGGCCGCCGCGCGGCCCGAAATCGCGCCACCGCCGCCCATGCCCAAGCCGCCACCTTCGCTGCGTTGCAACAGCACCACGCCGATCAGGAGAAGGGCGAGGATGAGGTGAATGGTAAGGACGACGTTTTGCATAAGGGCGGCTTTCTTGGCTGACGCGCCTATCTAGGCGGATGCAGGCAGGGGTGCAAGCCCTTCGGCAAGCAGAGGCGGGCCGGGGTGGCGCAAATATCCCGGCGGTGGCCTGCGGAAGCCTCCGGCGGGGATATTTTTGCCAAGATGAAGCGGCGGGGCGTTATTCCGGTGTCTCGCAGACGGCGGAAAGTTTGTTGCCATCGGGGTCGCGGACGTAGCAGGCGTAAAAGCTGGCGCCATAGGGGCGCAGGCCCGGGGCGCCTTCGTCGCGCCCGCCATGGGCGAGGGCTGCGGCATGGAACGCATCGACGGCGGCGCGGCTGCTGGCGGTCAGGGCCAGCATGGTGCCGTTGCCGTGACTGGCGGGGCGGCTGGCGTCAAAGGGTTTGGTGATCCACAGCCGGGTACGGCTGTCATCGGGCGCGGCATAGCCGATTTCGGAGGCGTCTTCGAAGCGGCGGATCAGGCCCAGCGTGGCAAGGGTCGGGTCGTAGAAGGCCCTTGCGGCGGCCACATCATTGCAGCCGAGGGTGAGGTAGAGGAACATGGCGCGCCTTTCAGGGAATGGGTCTGCAGGATTACACGCGCTTTGCCGCCAAATCCACTTGCGTGATGCGTTGTGGCGGCAAAGACTGCGACAGGAAAGATGGCAAGGACTGTGGGGGCAAGCGATGGCGATCAGCGGGACCACGGGAATGCGGATCCGGGGCGCGGTAATCCTGCTGTTTGCGGCGCCGGTTTTGGCGCTGGGATTTTGGCTGATGCATGTGGTTCAGGCCAGACCCTTGCCCGAGTGGTTGCCGCAGGCGTGGCGGGCGGTGCCGCATCTGAACCTGCCCGCCGAGATGACTCCAGCGCAACGATGGGGTTCCGCGCCGGGGGTGGGCAGCCTGTTTCTGCTGACCTTCGGGGTTATCGCGGGGGTGCAGGGGGCGTTGATGGTGATCCTGGGCCGCCGCAGCCTGGTCTTGCTGGCGGCGATGGCGATGTTTTTGCTGGTGCTGATCGGCTCTGGCCTTTGGTATCACTAGGCGGGCGTCGGCGCGAAACCGGGTCAGCCCCGGCGTTGCGGCGATTTAGCTGTTTCGCCGGGCGTTCAGGGCGGCTATAGGGCTTGGGGTTTTCTTTCAGGGACAGGGGCAGAACATGGCCAATGTGGTAGTCGTCGGCGCGCAATGGGGCGACGAAGGCAAGGGCAAGATCGTCGATTGGCTTTCCGAACGGGCCGACGTGATCGCGCGCTTTCAGGGCGGGCATAACGCCGGGCACACGTTGGTGATTGACGGCAAGGTTTACAAGCTGAGCCTGCTGCCCTCTGGCATTGTGCGCGGCGGCAAGCTGAGCGTGATCGGCAACGGCGTGGTGGTCGATCCCTGGCACCTGGTGATGGAAATTGACAAGCTGCGCGCGCAGGGCGTTGATATTTCGCCGGAAAACCTGATTCTGGCCGAAAACGCCAGCCTGATCCTGCCGATCCACGGCGAGTTGGACCGCGGCCGCGAAGGCCAGACCGGGGTGGCCAAGATCGGCACCACCGGGCGCGGCATCGGCCCGGCCTATGAAGACAAGGTCGGCCGCCGCGCCATCCGCGTGGCCGACATCTTTGACGAGGCGACGCTGGACACCCGGATTGGCCGGCTGTTGACGCATCACAACGCGCTTCGCGCCGGGCTGGGACTGGACCCGGTGGATGCGGCGGCGCTGAAGGCGCAGATCCTGGAGATCGCGCCGAAGATCAAACCTTATGCCGGTCCGGTCTGGAAAGTGCTGACCGAGGCGCGGCGTGCGGGCAAGCGCATCCTGTTCGAAGGCGCGCAGGGCGCGCTGTTGGACATTGATTTCGGCACTTATCCCTATGTCACCTCATCGAACGTCATCGCGGGGCAGGCGGCGACGGGTGTGGGCCTTGGCCCGACGGCGATTGATTTCGTGCTGGGCATCGTGAAGGCCTATACGACGCGGGTGGGCGAAGGCCCGTTCCCGGCGGAACTGCACGATGCCGATGGCGACCGTCTGGGTGAGCGCGGGCATGAGTTCGGCACCGTGACGGGGCGCAAGCGGCGCTGCGGCTGGTTTGATGCGGTGCTGGTGCGGCAGACCTGTGCCACCAGCGGCGTATCGGGCATCGCCTTGACCAAGCTGGACGTGCTGGATGGGTTCAAAACGCTGAAAATCTGCGTGGGCTATGATCTGGACGGGGTGCGGCTGGATTATCTGCCGACCGCTGCCGATCAACAGGCGCGCTGCACGCCGATTTACGAAGAGCTGGAAGGCTGGTCGGAAAATACCGCCGGGGCGCGATCCTGGGCGGAACTGCCGGGGGCGGCGATCAAATATGTGCGCCGGATCGAAGAGTTGATCCAATGCCCGGTGGCCTTGCTGTCCACCAGCCCGGAGCGTGACGACACCATCCTTGTCACCGACCCCTTCGCGGATTGAGGCGATGGCGCTAAGCTACAAGGCGCGCAGGCGATTGTCCTTGCTGATCTTGCTGGTCGGCATGCCGGTTTATGTGGTGATCGCGGTCAGCCTGATGAATTCGATCGCGCGGCTGCCGATCTGGTTGGAGGTTCCGGCCTATCTGATTTTGGGGTTTGGCTGGATCTTGCCGTTCAAACGCGTGTTCATCGGTGTGGGGCAGGCGGACCCCGACGCAAAGCCCGACAGTGACTAAAGAAACAGGCGGAAAGGGATGCCCTTTCCGCCTGTTCTGTTTGGGGCCTAAGTGGCAGCCTTGGCCCGCGATATCAGCATCTTAGCCCGCGTTGCGCAGCGCCTCGGCCAGAAGCGGAGAGCGGTCTGTCACCGCGAACTGGTTGCGGCGGACCTTGGTGATGCGGCCTTCGCGCAGCAGCGTGCCAAAGATGCGAAGGCTGTCTTCGCGGCTGGGCGCGTCACCCGGCAGCGATTCCAACTGTTGCATCACCAACGTGCGGCTGAACTGCGGGCAACCCAGGATTTGTGCGCAGTAGACGGCAGAGGCCTCCAGCAGTTCATGCAGGCTGTTGGCGCCAAGGCTTTCGGCGAAATCGCCAAAGCTTTGCGAGGCATTGAAAACATTGTCGTGGCCGCCATCGTCTTCGTCGTCATCATCCAGAATCGAGCTGTGCGATTGCACCGCCGTCAGCGGCGGGGCAGAGGTGACGCGGCGCGGGCGGGTCGGTGTGACCACGCGCGCCTCGGCTGCGTCGGCGGAATCGGCGGGCTTGGCGCGGTCGATCCGCTGTTCGGACACCAGCACCAGCATCGGCGGACGATCGCCCGCGGGGCGATGATCGGCGGCACCGGGGCGCACGGCGTTTTGCAGATCAAGGCGGTAGGCGTCCTGACGGCTGGGCTGGGCCAGCGCCGGATTGGCGGCGACGACCTGACGATCAGCCTCGGTTGCGGCGACGGCGGCTTTCAGATGCGCGATGGCGGAATGGCGGCGCTTGTTGTCTTCGCCGGCCATGGCAGAGTTGGTGGCGGCGATCAGGCGTTCGACATCTTCGGGCGCGGATTTGGTTTCCAGCAGGGCGCGGCCTTCGACCCTGTCTCTTATACACATCTCCGAGCC
>CAMFLG010000279.1 GCA_945957495.1 uncultured Pseudorhodobacter sp.
AAAGGGGGGCAAGCCCCCCTTCCCCGGATCAGTGCACCACGGCCTGCGCTGGGCGTTCGCGGCGCGAAGCCGAAACGCGGTCGCCGATGATCAGGCCGTCGGCGCCGGCGCTGACCTTGATCGTCGAGCCATCCAGCACATCCCCCGCAAGAAGCATTTCTGCCAGCGGGTTTTGCAGGTGGTTCTGGATCACCCGTTTCAGCGGGCGCGCACCGAACACCGGATCATAGCCCTCATCCGCCAGCCAAGCCTTCGCAGCCACGTCCAGATCCAGCGTGATCTTGCGGCCAGCAAGGCGAGCCTCAAGTTTACGCAGTTGGATTTCGACGATCCCGGCCATGTCGGCGCGGTTCAGACGATCGAAGATGATCTGCTCGTCCAGACGGTTCAGGAATTCCGGACGGAAATGCTGCCGCACGGCCTCCATCACCTCTGCCCGGGCAGCCGACTGATCGGCGCCTTCCGGCAATTCCGACAGGGCGCGGGCGCCAAGATTCGACGTCAGGATGATCAGCGTTTGTTTGAAGCTGACGGTACGGCCCTGACCATCGGTCAGCATACCGTCGTCCAGCACCTGCAACAGCACGTTGAACACGTCCGGATGCGCCTTTTCCACCTCATCGAACAGCACCACCTGATAGGGGCGCCGCCGCACGGCCTCGGTCAGAACGCCGCCCTCATCATAGCCGACATAGCCGGGCGGGGCACCGATCAGGCGGGACACAGAGTGTTTCTCCATGAATTCCGACATGTCGATGCGCACCATGGCCGAGTCGTCGTCGAAGAGGTATTCGGCGACCGCCTTGGTCAGTTCGGTTTTACCCACCCCGGTTGGGCCAAGGAAAAGGAAGCTGCCCAAGGGCCGCCCCTCATCATTCAGCCCGGCGCGGGCGCGGCGGACGGCGTTGGACACGGCGGTGACGGCGGCCTGTTGGCCGATCACCCTACGCCCGAGTTCCTCTTCCATCTTCAGCAGTTTTTCCCGCTCGCCTTCCAGCATCTTGGCCACCGGGATGCCCGTCCAGCGTTCGATGACTTCGGCGATCTGTTCGGGGCGCACCGCCTCGGACACCAAGGCGTCGCCTTCGCGGGCCTCGGCCTCGGCCAGTTTCTTTTCCAGACCGGGGATGATGCCGTAAGACAACTCACCCGCGCGGCCAAGGTTGCCGTCGCGTTTGGCCTGATCGAGTTCGGCGCGGGCGCGGTCAAGCTGTTCCTTCAGCACGCGCGAGGCTTCCAGTTTGTCCCGTTCGGCCTGCCATTTGGCCGTCATCGAATCGGATTGCTCCAGCAGGTTCGACAGTTCCTTTTCAAGCTTTTCCAGACGGTCCTTGCTGGCCGCGTCATCCTCTTTCTTCAGCGCCTCGGCTTCGATCTGCAGTTGCAGGATCTGCCGGTCAAGTTGATCAAGCTCTTCGGGTTTGGAATCCACCTCCATCCGCAGGCGGGAGGCGGCTTCGTCCACAAGGTCGATGGCCTTGTCGGGCAAGAAGCGGTCGGTGATGTAGCGTTGCGACAGGGTCGCGGCGGCCACCAGCGCAGAGTCGGAAATGCGAACGCCGTGGTGCAATTCGTATTTTTCCTTGATGCCGCGCAGGATACTTATCGTGTCTTCGACGGTCGGTTCGTTGACCATCACCGGCTGGAACCGGCGGGCCAGAGCCGCGTCTTTCTCGACGTATTTGCGGTATTCATCCAGCGTGGTGGCGCCGATGCAATGCAGTTCCCCCCGGGCAAGGGCCGGTTTGATCAGGTTGGCGGCATCCATCGCGCCATCGGATTTGCCCGCGCCGACCAGCGTGTGCATTTCGTCAATGAACAGGATGATTTCACCTGCGGCAGTGGTGACTTCGTTCAGCACCGCTTTCAGACGTTCCTCAAACTCACCGCGATATTTCGCCCCGGCGATCAGCGCGCCCATGTCCAGCGCCATCAGTTTCTTGTTGCGCAGGGATTCGGGCACGTCGCCGTTGACGATGCGCAGGGCAAGGCCCTCTGCAATCGCGGTTTTACCGACGCCAGGCTCGCCGATCAGAACCGGGTTGTTCTTGGTGCGGCGCGACAGAACTTGCATGGCGCGGCGAATTTCTTCGTCACGGCCGATGATCGGGTCGATCTTGCCTTGCTCGGCGGCCTCGGTCAGGTCGCGGGCGTATTTCTTCAGCGCGTCATAGCCTTCCTCGGCGCTGGCAGAATCTGCGGTGCGGCCTTTGCGGATATCGTTGATCGCGGCATTCAGTTTCTGCGCGGTCACGGCACCGGCATCCAGGGCATCCTTCGCCTTGGAGTTTACCATGCACAGGGCCATCAGCACACGTTCCACTGGAACAAAGCTGTCACCGGCCTTTTTGGCCAGCTTTTCGGCCTCGTCCAGAACCTTCACCAAGCCCGGGTCCATGAAGGGCTGTGCGTCACCGCTGACTTTCGGCAGTTTGGTCATCGCCAACGCCAAAGCCTCGATCACGCGGGCGGGTTCACCCCCGGCGCGGCTTATCAGGTTGCTGGCCAAGCCTTGATCGTCATCCATCATGGCCTTGAGCAGGTGTTCGGGCGCAAGCCGCTGATGGCTTTCCCGCATCGCAATCGTCTGGGCCGCTTGAATGAAACCGCGCGACCTTTCGGTGAACTTCTCTAAATTCATCCGTAACTCTCCTCTTCTTCAAGCACCATTCACAGCCGCCCGGGCACCCCAGCACGACCATCTGGCCTTGAGCCAAAGTTGGGTATTCGGCGGGTGCTTTGCAATGGCCCGCCCTGCCCGTATGCAAGAAATCATATTCGACTTTTCAGACGCATCTTTGCGCAAGGCTGCAGTTCTTTGCCGAAAGCGTGGGTTTGCCTCGGCGGGATGCGGCCACCGGGGTCATCGGGCAGATACACAGTGCTTGTATGAGCGCATCTATACCCGCACGGTTTTGTGAAAGAATGGAAAGGCCACACCATGCAGGACGTTATGTTGCCGCTTATTCGCAAGGCCGAACTGGTTCAGTTGGTGGTGAATGTTGCGAAGACCCGGCTTTCAATGGGTGACGCCGCCGAGGTGGCCTTGATTGACACCGATCAGATCGGCGTCTTTGCGGTCATCCGTGTCCGGTGGCTGGGGATCTTTCCGCATCGCGCCCGCCGGATGATCGGGCTGCTTGGCCCGGCGGCGAGCGCGGTCATTCTGCCCTCGTTGCGGCATGGCGACCATCTGCGGGTGCGCATTGTTGGCCTGACACCAGAGCATCTTGCCGCCTCTGGCAAAGCGGAAGTCCATGTGTCGATCTGGGGCGATCCGGCGCGGATACTATCGGTGCAGTCTGATCAGGTGGTGATGACAACGCCGGTTGCGGACTAGCTGTTTATCCGATTACGCCTGCCAAAGGGCGCCTTTCAGCACAGTTGATGAGCAGGAAGAAAGCGCGGCGCGGGGCCACATTCAAGCGTCGGGTTCATACCGCACATAGGCGAAGGCCGCACCGTCGGGCGACCAGCATGGAACGTTGATTGAGCCCTGCCCGCCCGTAAACGTCAGAACCTGCCGACGATTGCTGCCGTCCGGGTCCATCAGACACAGGGCCACGGGCAGATCGGCGGGATGGCCCAGCGTTCCGGGCGGATAGGCCAGATACAGGATCTGGCGGCCGTCGGGGCTGGGGTGCGGGAACCAGTTGACGTGATCATCGGCAAAAAGCTTGCGCTGATCTGACCCATCGGCATTCATCACCCAGATCTGAGCATGTCCGTCGCGATCGCAGTTGTAATAGATCCGCGATCCGTCCGCCGAATAGTCCGGCCCATCGCAATGACCTTCGCCCTGGGTCAGCCGGGTTTCGGCACCGCCGGTGACGGCTATGGTATAAACGTCGATCACACGACGATCCCCCCGCGCCGCCACATAAGCCAACCGCGCGCCATCGGGCGACCAGCCGTGCCACCAACTCGGCGCCTCGGGCGAGATCAGATGCGGATCACCGCCACCGGACGGCAGCAGAAAGATTTCGGAACCATTGTCGCGATGGTTTGAAATTACAATGGTTTTGCCATCCGGGCTGATGCCGTGATCGTTGTTGCAGCGGGTGGCAAAGCCTGTGTCCACTTCGATCATCCGGGGCGCGTCCAGAGGAACGCGGTACAACCGGCCATTGCCGTTGATCAAGAGGCTGGTGCCGGACGGATCCCAATTCGGCGCCTCGATCCGCTGGTCGGATTGCAGGACAAGGCGGGACTGCCCGCTGGCCAGATCGTAGATTTCCAACAGGCTGCGCATCGCTTGCCCTTTCAGCGGGGTGTTTTCGCGGGATGGGCAGGTTTGTCCATCCTACGGGCGGGATTTCGGGGTCAGCAGTTTCGCGGGACGCAAAGCTTCGGCGGCTTTGAACAGGCCGAAGGTCTGATTGACGTAGTTCACCACACCGCTGATCTGCTCCATGTATTTCTGCAGTTCCGGGGTTTTTTCCGCCTCGATCACCTGCACCGGGCGATCGGGGCCTTCGGCCTCGAACTGGCAATAGAACAAGGGTTCACCCCGGCGCAGGATGATGTCTTTCGCCGGTTCGTGCCATTCAAACGCCCACATCAGCGGGCGCGGCCACAGGTTCAGCGGAAAGCGCCCGCCAAAGATCGTGCCGGGAAGCTGATCCTTGCGGTAATGCGCGAAGGCGGAAAGCTGGGTGATATAGACGATCTCATCGGCGATAAAGCAGTAGGGCAACGCCATCTGCACCGTAGGCCGGTCTGGATAGCGCCATTCCGCCTCGTTCACCAGGGTCATGACTTCGTTCAGTTTGTTGCCCCGGATGGGCGATCCGACGCCTGCGCGGTTGATCAGGTGCGGCTTGCCCTTTTCATCCCGGCCAAAGCCAAGGTGAATGTCGTAGGGGCATTTCACCATGAAATAGCGGCTTTCCATCTGAATCACCGCCGGGCAGCGGCTGGCGCTTTTCGAATGGGTCTTGTTGGTTTGGCGGAACAGCACCCG
>CAMFLG010000280.1 GCA_945957495.1 uncultured Pseudorhodobacter sp.
TCTTCGAAGAAATCGGCGTCGCGCTAAAGCCTGTCTGGTTAACATTGAATCGAAAATCGTTGCCTCTCGCATGCGCTCGAATGCGAATTTCGATCAGGATGCTTCCATGAAAACCAGACAAGCTCTAGTTCATCGGCGCGCCGCCTTCAGCTTTGCGGCGGGCAACATAATCAGCCAGCGCCTCGGCAATGCCTGCGTCCAGCGGGGGTTGTTCATATTCGGCGACAAGCTGCTTCCAGATCGCATTGGCGCGCTGCGGCGCCTCGACCGAACCCTTTTCCAGCCATTGTGGAAAGTTGTCCCAGTTCGACAACATCGGCGCATGAAAGGCTTTTTCATAGCGATCCATCGTGTGCTGGGTGCCAAAGAAATGCCCGCCCGGCCCCACCTCGGCAATCGCGTCCAGCGCCAGGCTTTCGGGATCGGTGGCCATCGGGGTCAGGTAGGCCTGCATCATCTGCAGCATCTCGGCATCGAGGATCAGCTTTTCAAAGCTGGCGGTCAGCCCGCCATGCATCCAGCCTGCAGCGTGTTCGATCAGGTTCACCCCGCCCATGATGCAGCCCCACAGCGCCATCTGGCTTTCGTAGGCCGCCTGCGCATCCACCGCATTCGCCGCCGTCACGTTCGAGGATCGGAACGGCACGCCGATGTGGCGGGCCAACTGACCCGAGGCTTGCGCGGCCTTGGCATATTCCGGGGTGCCGAAGGCGGGCGCACCCGACCGCATATCGACGTTCGAGGTGAAGCCGCCGTACATCACCGGCACGCCGGGCCGCACGATCTGGGTCAGTGCGATGCCCACCAGCGCCTCGGCATGTTGCAGGGTCAGGGCACCGGCCAGCGTTACCGGGCTCATGGCGCCGGCAAGGGTGAAAGGGGTGATCACGTTCACCTGCCCGTGGCGGGCCATGGTGATCAGCCCTTCGGCCATCGGGATATCCAGTTGCAGCGGCGAGTTGGTGTTGATGATGCCCAGAAGCGTCGGAGTTTGGGTCAATTGGTCCAGGCTTTGCCCCATGGCGATGGCGGCCATTTCCAGCCCATCCATCGTGCGCGCCAGCCCCAAAGTCTGGGTTTGCCAGCTTTTGTCCAAGAGGGTGATCTGGGCTGCGTAAATGTCCAGATGCCTTGTATTGGCGGGCAGATCAAGCGGCTCAAACGGGCCGCCACCCTCTTGATGGATGACGTTGACCTGTTGGATCAGCCGCAGATAGTCGCACATTTCGGCATAGGTGCCATCGCGGCGGCCTTTATCCAGATCCATCACATAGGCCGGGCCGCCGACCGAGGCGAACACCATATCCGCCCCACCGATCTTCAGCGATTTCGCAGGGTTGCGGGCGGCAAGGGTGAAATGCGCAGGAACCGTGGCAAGGCATTGGGCGATCAGGGCGGGGTCGAAGCGCACCATCTCTTCCGCCACTTGCGCGCCCGCCTTGGCGAAAAGGCTGCGCGCAGTGGCGTCCAGCACTTTCATGCCGGTGGTGGCCAGCACGCGCAGGGCGGCGGCGTGAATCGCCGCGACCTGATCGGCGCTTAGCACCTCGATCGGGGCGTAGGCGCGCGGCACTTGACCGAAGGGCAGTTGCGGGATGGTGCCCATGGCACGGGCGGCGCGGGGACGGCGGGGTTTGGGATCGCTCATGGCATGGCCTTGAATGGGGGAAGTTCGCGGCGCGGGGCGGGGTCATCCTCGCCCAACAGCCGGGCAAAGCGGTGGCCGGAATAGACCGCATCGGCGATGGAGGACGGTTGCAGGCAGTCGCCGACCCGGGCCAGTGAGGCAACCTGCCCGTGCAGCGATTGGTATAGCCTGTCTTCGGGCAGACGCCCCGTGACGGTGATCAGGGTTTCGCAGGCAACCGACGTCTCGCGCCCGGTATAGGCACAGGCCAGCCGCGCTGCGCCATCAGTCTGCGCGGTGACATGCTGCGACAGGGCCAGTGTGACGCCCAGTTCCAGCAGCCGCGCCTGCACAAAGCCCTGCTCGTCGGTGTAGGCCGTCCAGTAGGAGGCCGTGGCATGCGGGGTAACAAGCGTCACCGCATGACCCTCGCGCGCCAGTTTTTCGGCCAAGGCGCCGCCCATGAAATAATGATCGTCATCATAGATGACCACAGGACCGGTGATTTGGGCCCCTGCAAAGACGTCATCAGGGGTAAGCGCTGTGGAAAAATCGCGCGGTTCAAGGTTCAGCACACCGATCCCGTCGCGGCGCCAGCGGGAGCCGGTGGCGATCACCACATGATCTGCGCCGAAATCGGCAATGTCGGCGGCGGTCATCGGGCTTTCTGGGAATACCGAGACGTTGGGCAGTTTGGCGATCATCGTGGCGCGCCAGTCGCGCACCCGGATCCAGGTTGAAAGCCCGGGCAGCGTGGCCTCGCGCAGGACGCGGCCACCCAGATGCCGGGATTTTTCGGCAAGCGACACCTCCAGCCCCCGGCGACCCAAGGCCAGCGCGGCCTCCAACCCCGCGGGCCCGGCACCCACCACCAGCACCTTTTCGCGCCGGGGATAGCTTGCAATCCGTTCTGGGTGCCAGCCGCGCCGCCATTCCTCGCCCATGGTCGGGTTCTGGCTGCAGCGCAGGCCAACGCCTTCGTTATTGGCGGCACGGCAGATGTTGCAACCGATGCATTCACGGATCTCATCCGCGCGGCCTTCGCGGATTTTCGCGGGCAAGAACGGATCGGCGATAGATGGGCGGGCGGCACCGATGAAATCCTGCACGCCGCGTTTGATCTGGCTGACCATGGTATCGGGCGAGGTGAAGCGGCCCACCGACACCACGGGTTTCGAGGTCAGCGATTTGACGAAACGCACCTGCGCCTCTTGAAACCCTTCCTGCGAAAAGCGCGCGGATTTGCTGTCATTGCCCAAGGCACCAGCGACGTTCACATCCCACAGATCAGGCAGTTCGGCCAAAAGCTCTACCACTTCGCGTCCCTCGCCCTCCGAGGTGATGCCGCGCGGGCCGTGCAATTCGTCCACCGCCAGCCGCAGGGCCACGGCGCAGGTATCGCCCACCGCCTCTTTGGTATCTTCCAGCATTTCGCGCAGCAGGCGGGCACGGTTTTCGATAGAGCCGCCATAGGCGTCGCCCCGCGTATTGGTGCGGGCGGACAGGAACTGGAACGGCAGGTAATCATGGCCTGCATAGACGTAGATGATGTCGAACCCGGCCTTTTTCGCCCGGATCGCCGCATCGCGCTGCCAACCGCGAAAGGCGCGGATATCGGCCAAGTCCATGGCGCGGGCGGTGGTGGGCATGTGGAACATCGCAGGCAAGGTCGAAGGCGCAAGGCCCGGAACCCGCGTCATCCGGTTCGAGGCATGTGCGCCGCCGTGCCACAACTCGATCCCGGCCAGCGCGCCATGCGCATGGATGGCATCGGCGGTGGCGGCAAGGGGGGCAATATCGCTGTCGTCCCAGTTGGTCAGAAACGCATAGGGGCTGTCATCCGAGCTGGGGTGGATCGAACAATACTCGGTGCAAACCACACCCCAGCCGCCCTCTGCCTTCACCCCGCGCAGCGCCGCGCCCGATTGCGGGCGCTGCCAGCCAAAGCCGGTGGCATGCGGGGTTTGGTAAAACCGGTTCGGCGCCGTGACCGGGCCGATCTTGACAGGTTCGAACAGAATGGCGTGGGCTTTGTCCATGGGCGTTCCTTTGCGGATTGCCGTGAGCCTAGCGCTTGTTGTATGATCGTTCAACAAGAAATCCGGGAGGGCGCGATGGTCAAGGTGCTGACAGAGTTTCCGTATAAGGTGCGGGTGATCGAAAACCTGTTCATTCCGCTGGCGGATGGCACGAAACTGGCGGCAAAAGTCTGGTTGCCAGAGGGCGCCGGACCGGTTCCCGCGATCATGGAATACCTGCCATACCGCAAACGCGACGGCACGCGGACGCGCGACAACGGCATGCACATGTACCTTGCGGGCCACGGCTATGCCTGCCTCAGGGTGGATATTCGCGGCATGGGCGACAGCGAAGGCGTGCTGCATGATGAATACTCGCAGGCCGAAATGGACGACGGCGTCGAGGTGATCGGCTGGATTGCCGAACAAGACTGGTGCGATGGTCAGATCACGATGATCGGCATCAGTTGGAGCGGTTTCAACGGCTTGCAGATCGCCGCCTTGCAGCCCCCGGCCCTGAAAACCGTGATCACGGTTGGGTCCACCGATGACCGCTATGCCACGGATGTGCATTGGATCGGCGGCTGCCTGTCGAAGGACAATTTCGACTGGTCGGCCACGATGATGGCGCAGAACGATCTGCCGCCTGACCCTGCGATTGTGGGCGATGCCTGGCGCGCGATGTGGATAGAGCGGATGCAGGCCAACGTGCCGTGGGCGTTTCACTGGCTGGGGCATCAGCGCCGCGATGAGTATTGGAAGCACGGCTCGATCTGTGAGGATTTCTCGAAGATCAAGGTGCCGGTCTATGCCGTATCAGGCTGGGCCGACAATTATTCCGAAAGCGTGCCACGGCTGATGGCGGGGCTCACGGTGCCGCGCATCGGGCTGATCGGGCCCTGGGCGCATAGCTTTCCGCATGATGTGACGGTGGGGCCGGCCATCGGCTGGCTGCAAGAGGTGCGGCGCTGGTGCGATCACTGGATGAAGGGCATGGAAACCGGCATCATGGACGAACCGATGCTGCGTGTCTGGATGCAGGATTGGGTGCCGCCGCAGACCTGCTACAGCGAACGGCCCGGGCGTTGGGTGGGCGAACCGGTCTGGCCATCGCCCCGCATCGCGGACCGGGTGCTGCCGCTTGGTGCGGGCGGGGCGCTTGGTGAGGCTGCGGGAACGGGCGCGGCGCAAATCCGCTCGCCGCTTTGGGTCGGATTGGGCGCGGGCGAGATCGGACGCTATGGCGAGGATGCCGATTGGCCTGGTGATCAGCGCGAGGATGACGCCGGGTCGCTGCTGTTCACCAC
>CAMFLG010000281.1 GCA_945957495.1 uncultured Pseudorhodobacter sp.
CCTCCTGTTCCTGCCTTTCAGGTAAACCGCGAAAACGCCTGCGGCAAGCCCGACCATCGCCGCAAATATGCCGCGCTTTCCAAAGATGCTTAATGCCATATCAACAGTCAGCTTCTATTTTGACCTCAGATCGCGCAGTCAGGGCATATGCAGGGGATACAACGCATTTCTGGCCAAGGGCGGCGGTTCCTGTTCCTGCAGGGGCCGCATGGACCTTATTTCAACCGGTTGGGCCGCATGGTGGCGGCCACCGGGGCCGAGGTGTGGCGCGTGGGCTTCAACCGGGGCGACCGCGCCTTCTGGTCCGACACCGCCAGCTACATTCCCTACAAAGGCACGCTGGAACAATGGCCGCAGGCGTTCCGCGAGTTGATTGCACAGAAATCCATCACCGACATCGTGCTTTATGGCGACACAAGGCCGATCCACGCCTGGGCCGTGCAGATCGCCCGGGCCGAGGGCGTGACAGTGCATGTGTTCGAAGAGGGCTATCTGCGCCCCTACTGGATCACTTACGAACGCGGCGGGGCCAACGGGCATTCCAGGCTGATGGAACTGACCGTGCCGCAGATGCAGAAGGCGCTGGAAAGTCTGGACATGGAACTGCCCGATGCGCCCGCCCGCTGGGGCGACATGCGCCAGCATATGTTCTGGGGCGCGCTTTATCATTGGTTCGTAATGACCGGGTTCTGGGATTACCGCAATTTCCGCCCGCACCGCGCCCTGACCGTGCGGCAGGAATTCCTGTTGTACCTGCGCCGTCTGGTTCTGATGCCGCTGCACCGGTGGGAACGGATGCTTGCCACCTTCCGTATCAAACACGGCGGCTTTCCCTATCACCTTGTCTTGTTGCAACTGGAACATGACGCCAGCTTTCAGATGCATTCGCCGTTCAAGACCATGTCCGAATTCCTTGCCGTGGTGATGGAGGGTTTTGCCAAGGGTGCCGCCCCGCATCACCACATCGTCTTCAAGGCGCACCCGCTGGAGGATGGCCGCGTGCCCGTGGCCCGCGACATCCGGCGGCTGGCCCGCGAACATGGCGTGGCCGACCGCGTGCATTTCGTGCGCGGCGGCAAACTCGCGCGGCTGTTGAACCACGCGCGCACGGCGGTGACGGTCAATTCCACCGCCGCACAGCAGGTGCTGTGGCGCGGCCTGCCGCTGAAAACCTTTGGCGCGGCGGTCTATGCCAAGCCGGAATTCGTCTCGACCCAACCACTGACAGAGTTCTTTTCTGCCCCGACCCGCCCTGACAGCCGCGCCTACCGCGATTATCGCCACTATTTGCTGGAAACCAGTCAGGTTCCGGGCGGCTTCTACAGTTCGTTAGGGCGGCGAGAATTGCTACGACAGGTTGTGGATATGATGCTGCAACCCGAAGATCCCTATGATGCGCTGACCTCTGGGAAAGCGGCACCACGGCAACAGTTGCGGCTTGTCACCTGACCCACGAAAGCAAGACTGGCGTTTTGTTTCATC
This sequence comes from uncultured Pseudorhodobacter sp., assembly GCA_945957495.1. Lineage (GTDB taxonomy): Bacteria > Pseudomonadota > Alphaproteobacteria > Rhodobacterales > Rhodobacteraceae > Cypionkella. Next base: position 1,483 of record CAMFLG010000281.1, read on the forward strand.
TTTCTGTAGGTTTGCACGCAAAACTTGAGGCAAATCCACTTAAAGGAGCCCGGGCAGTGAAATTGATCGGAACAAGGGGGGCGCAAGCCCTGATCCTTGTGGTGCTTGTTGGCGCGGTCGGGGCCTGTGGCCTGCCGCGCTCTGGCCCGCATAAGAACGAGATTTACAGCGGCTCTGTGATGAAAGAGGGCGATGCCTTCGTGGTCGAGGTGAACAGCCGCGTGACCCAGGCCACCGCCGTCACCCCCGCGCTTGGCTTCAGCTCTGCCTTCATGAATGCAGGCGTCATCGGATCGGATCTGATCGCGGCGGGCGATACGCTGGGCCTGACCGTCTACGAAAACGTCAAGGACGACCCGCTTTTGGGCAATACCGGGCAAAGGGTTTCGGCGCTGACCGAAATTCAGGTGGACGGTCAGGGCAATATCTTTGTGCCCTATGCCGGCACGATCAAGGCCGCAGGACTGACGCCGGACCAGTTGCGCGATGCGATCACCGCGAAACTTGATACGCAAACCCCGGACCCGCAGGTTCAGGTGCAGCGGTTGGCGGGCAACGGCTCCACCGTCACCCTGTCGGGCTTTGTCACCGGGCAGGGCGTTTATCCGATCGAACGCCCGACCCGCACCTTGGCCGCGATGCTGTCCAAGGCCGGGGGCGTTTCGATTGAACCCGCCGTGGCCATCGTACGCGTGACACGCGGCAATCAGACCGGCCGCGTCTGGCTGCAAGACCTCTATTCCAACCCCAGCCTTGATATCGCGCTGCGTCCCGGCGACAAGATCGACGTTGACCGTGACAGCCGCGCCTTCACCGCCCTTGGGGCAACCGGGGCGCAGAACCGTCTGAAGTTTGAAACCCAAACCCTGTCTGCGGTCGAGGCGCTGGCGATGGTCGGCGGCCTGCAGACCAACAGCGCCGACCCAACCGGCGTTTTCGTGTTCCGCAACGAACCGGCGGCGATTGCCAACGTGGTGCTGGGCCGCAATGACCTCGTCGGCGATCAGCGCATGATCTATGTGCTGGATCTGACCAAACCGAACGGCGTCTTTGATGCGCGCGATTTCCTTGTGCGTGACGGCGACACGCTGTTTGTGACCGAAGCACCCTATGTGCAGCTGACCAAGGCGCTGGCCGCCGTAAACGGCACGGCCAATGCGGTGAACAACACCGGCGCGCTCTTGGGCAACTGACCCGGGATGCGCCTGACCGGGCCAGACATGCAGGCCGCCGGGGAGATCCCCCGGCGGCTTTGCTTTTACAACGCAGGCTTTCTGCGCCAGCCCCGCCTGCGCCGCATCCTTGCGCTGGCCGGGCACGATTTGCGGCTGGGCCGCCCGGCCCCCGGCGATGGCGTGGTGGTGTGGGGCCGCTCGCCCTACGCCCACCGGGGCGAGGCTGTGGCCGCGCGCACGGGTGCGCCGCTGATCCGGCTGGAGGATGCCTTCCTGCGCTCCGTCCGCCCCGGGCGGTTGGGCGATACGCCGCTGGGTTTGGTGATTGACCCTTACGGCGTGCATTTCGACAGCAGCCGCCCCTCGCTGATCGAACGGATTCTGGCGCAGAATCCCTTGGACGATTCGAACCTTCTGATGCGGGCGCGTGACGGAATTGACCGGATTGCCGCACTGGATTTGTCAAAATACAATATCCACCGGGTGGATGCCGCCCTGCCCGCGCCGGGCTATGTTCTGGTGATTGATCAGACCCAGGGCGATGCCTCGATCCGCCACGCCGGGGCCTCTGCCGCGCGGTTCCGCGAGATGCTGTATGTCGCGCAGGAGGAAAACCCCACCGCCCGCATCGTGATCAAGACCCATCCCGAAACCACCCTTGGCCTGCGCCCCGGTCATTTCGGCCCTGCCGATGCCACAGGCCGCATCAGCCTGCTGACCGACGCGGTTTCCCCCTGGCGGCTGTTGCAGGGTGCGATTGCCGTCTATGCGGTGTCGTCGCAACTGGGGTTCGAGGCGATTTTGGCGGGCCATCGCCCGCGCCTGTTCGGCCAGCCCTTCTATGCCGGTTGGGGGTTGAGTGCGGATGAATTCCCCATCGACCGCCGCCAACGCCGCCTGACCAAGGCACAGCTTTTCGCCGCCGCGATGATCCTTGCGCCGACCTGGTACGACCCCTGCCGCGACCGGCTTTGCCGGTTTGAAGAGGCGGCCGATCAGTTGGAGGCAGAGGTGCGCGCCTTCCGGCAGGATCGCGCGGGCCATGTCGCGCATGGCATGCGGCTGTGGAAACGCGGGCGGCTGCAGGCGGTGTTCGGGCAGGAAAAACCGCTGATCTTTCAGGACAATCCCGAAAAGGCGGTGGAAACCGCGCGCAAGTCAGGCCGCAGCCTGCTGATCTGGGCCGGGAAAGAACCGGCCACCCTGCCACCCGATTTGTCGGTGTTTCGGGTCGAGGATGGTTTCCTGCGCTCTCGCGGTCTGGGGGCGGAACTGGTGCCGCCGCTCAGCCTTTGCACCGATGATCTGGGCATCTATTACGATCCCAACCGCCCCAGTCGGCTGGAGGCGCTGATCCAGACCCCGCTGCCCGCCGCCGCGCGCGCGCGCGCCGAACGGCTGCAGGCGCAACTGATCGCGGCGCGGCTCAGCAAATACAACCTGTCCGCCGCGGCCCTGCCCGACCTGCCGCCGGGGCACCGCATCCTGATCCCCGGTCAGGTCGAGGATGACGCCTCGATCCGGCTGGGCGCGGGCGCGGTGAACACCAACCTTGGCCTGTTGCAGGCTGCGCGCGCCGCCCACCCCAAGGCCGTGCTGATCTACAAACCGCACCCGGATGTCGAGGCGGGCCTGCGCCCCGGCGCCATCGCGCCCGAAAGGCTTGCCGGATTGGCCGATGTGGTGGCCGATCATGCCGATCCGATCCAATTGATCGACGCCTGCGATCAGGTGATCACCATGACCTCGCTCTTGGGGTTCGAGGCGCTGTTGCGCGGCAAACCCGTCACTTGCCTTGGCGCGCCGTTCTACGCCGGTTGGGGCCTGACCACCGATCTTGGCCCCGTCCCGCCGCGCCGTCGCTATGCGGCTGACGGCCACGCCCTGCCCCGCCCCGATCTGGCCGCCCTGATCCACGCCGCCCTGATCGCCTATCCGCGCTATTTCGATCCTGTCAGCCGCCGCCCCTGCCCGCCAGAGGTGGTGGTAGACCGCCTTGCCACCGGTCAGCACACCGCAACCGGACTGCCCTTGCGCCTGCTGGCAAAACTGCAGGGCCGCTTTGCCACCTACGCCCGGTTCTGGCGCTGAACTGCCGGGCCACGCGAAACCGCTGGCCTCGCGCCGGATTTTTCGAAAACTCCGGTCCGATTTCTTCGAAGAAATCGGCGCCTCGCCCCCGGCGGTTTAATAGATATAGCGGATCTGTTCCGTCCAATAGCGCTCCATCCGCTTCAGCGACTGGTTCATCGCGTCCAGCGCCGCAGCAT
>CAMFLG010000282.1 GCA_945957495.1 uncultured Pseudorhodobacter sp.
GTCGCCCCAGGCCGCCGGGTCGCCGGCGCGCGCTTCGTCGGCGCCGCCCTCGCCTTATTCGACCCACCCGATCGGCCGGATATTCCGGCGGTGCGCGGGGGCAATGTCGCGGCGCCCCGCCGCCTTGCCGCCGCGCGCGCGCCGCGACCGGCTGCACATCCAGTTCCGCCACAAGGCGGTCGATCGCGCCGCGCTCTGCCGGATTCTGGAACGCCGCCACCAGCGACCCCGCCAGCACCGCACCCACCCCGTCAATCGCGTTCAACTCCGCCCATTCCGCGCTACCCGGATCGGCATGGGTGATCGCCGCCTCGAACGCTGCCCATGTCCCGTAATGCCGCGCCAAAAGGCCCGAGGCGACCTCACCCACATGGCGGATGCCCAGCGAGAAAATCAGCCGGTCCAGCGGAATGCGCCGCTTCGCCTCAATCGCGGCGAAAAGCTTTTTCACCGAAACCTCGCCAAAGCCATCGCGGTTTCTCAGCCGTTTCAACCCGTTCGCCTCGTCCCGCGCGGCAAGGGTGAAAATATCGGCGGGCGCCTTCACCGGCAGATCGGCGTCGTTGAAGAACAGTTCGATCTGCTTTGCGCCCAGCCCTTCGATGTCAAACGCCGCGCGCGAGACGAAGTGTTTCAACCGCTCCACCGCTTGCGCGGGGCAGATCAGACCGCCGGTACAGCGGCGCACCGCATCGCCCTCTTCGCGATGCGCAAGTGATCCACACTCTGGGCAAATCGCTGTAAAAACATAAGGTTGCACGGTATCTGGCCGCTTGGCCAGATCAACATCGGCAATCTTCGGAATCACGTCGCCCGCCCGGTAAACCTGCACCCAGTCGCCGATGCGGATATCCTTGCCGTCGCGGATCGGGTTGCCCTTGGCATCGCGCCCGGCGATGTAATCCTCGTTGTGCAAGGTGGCGTTCGATACCACCACGCCCCCCACCGTCACCGGCAACAGCCGCGCCACCGGCGACAGCGCCCCGGTGCGGCCGACCTGAATGTCAATCGCCTCCAACCGGGTCCAGGCGAGTTCGGCGGGGAATTTATGTGCAATCGCCCAACGCGGCGTGGTCGATCGGAACCCCAGCCGCGCCTGCAGGGCCAGATCGTTCACCTTGTAAACCACACCGTCGATGTCATAGCCCAAGGTCGCGCGCGCAGCCTCGATCTTGCGGTACTGCGCCAGCATCTCTGCCGGGCCATTGCACAACACGGTTTCAGGGTTTGTCTGGAATTTCAGCGCCTTGAGCCGTTCAATCGCCCCGAACTGGGTTGGCGCCAGGGGCTCTGACAGCGCACCCCAGGCATAGGCAAAAAACCGCAGGGGCCGCGCGCGGGTGATCACCGCATCCAGTTGCCGCAAAGACCCGGCGGCGGCGTTGCGCGGGTTGGCAAAGGGCTTTTCGCCCTTTTCCGCCTGACGCGCGTTCAACTCGGCAAAGGCGGCGTGGCTCATATAGACCTCGCCGCGCACCTCCAGCAGATCGGGCGCGCCGATCAGTTCGGTTGGAATATCCGCCACCGTGCGCGCGTTTTCGGTGACGTTTTCGCCGACTTCGCCATCGCCGCGCGTCGCCGCCTGCACCAGAACGCCGCGCTCATAGCGCAAGGATAGCGACAAGCCGTCAATCTTCGGCTCTGCCGTATAGGCAATCCCGGCCTCGACCCCCAGAAACTTGCGCACCCTTTCGTCAAATTCGGCCACATCGCCATCGGCGAAGGCGTTTTCCAGCGACAGCATCGGCACGGCATGGGTCACTTTGCCAAAGCCATCCGCCACAGGCGCGCCTACCTGATCGCTGGGGCTGTCGGCGCGTTTCAACTGTGGAAACTGCACCTCGATCGCGGCATTGCGCCGTTTCAGCGCGTCGTAATCGGCGTCGCTGATCTCGGGCGCATCAGCGGTGTGATAGGCGCGGTTCGCCGCCGCCAGCGCCTGCGCCAGATGCGCAAGCTCTGCCTCGGCCTCCGCCAAGGTCAACATATCCACCGCCTTGTCTTGCGCCATCGTCGCCCCCATTCGCTGGCCCAAAGGTTATGCGGCGGCGGCGAAGAGGTAAAGTCAGGCCGTCGCGGCCAGACGCGGCAAAGCACCGATGGACGGATCGCGCAGCACATAGCCGCGGCCCCAGACGGTTTCGATATAGTTCTGCCCGCCGGTCGCCTCTGCCAGTTTCTTGCGCAGCTTGCAGATGAACACGTCGATGATCTTCAACTCCGGCTCATCCATGCCGCCGTAAAGATGGTTCAGAAACATCTCCTTGGTCAGCGTCGTGCCCTTGCGCAGTGACAAAAGTTCCAGCATCTGGTATTCCTTGCCGGTCAGATGCACCGCCGATCCATCCACATCCACCGTCTTGGCATCCAGATTGACATTCACCGCCCCGGTGCGGATCACCGATTGGCTGTGGCCTTTCGAACGGCGGATGATCGCGTGGATGCGCGCAACCAGTTCCTCGCGGTGGAAGGGTTTGGTCAGATAGTCGTCGGCACCAAAGCCAAAGCCTTTGATCTTGGCCTCAGTATCGTCCATCCCGGACAGAATCAGAATCGGCGTCTCAACCCGCGCCAGACGCAACTGCCGCAACACCTCATGCCCGGAAATGTCGGGCAGATTGAGATCCAGCAGGATCAGGTCATAGTCGTAAAGCTTGGCCAGATCGATGCCGTCTTCGCCCATATCGGTGCAATAGACGTTCAAATTCGCATGCGTCAGCATCAATTCAATGCTGCGCGACGTGGTGGGATCGTCTTCAACCAGCAGGATTCGCATTCTGAAATCTCCGTCACGGGCCCCTTGTTCGTTAACGACTTTCGCAAGCAATGGTTAACTGAGGGTTACTCTGCCACAAGGAATCTCAAAAACAACTTAAAGTTGTCTGTACTTTTGAATACTGGTCACGCGCAGCGCCTTTTCGCCATGTTTTTCAATCGCCTGCCGCCAGGTTGCGAATTCTTCCTGGCTCAGCGCATAGCGGTCCAGCGCCTCTGCCTCGGAAATCAGGCCATAGATCACAGCCTTGACCACCACCGCCTTGCGGCTTACGACCCAGCGGCTGGTATCCGGCGGCGGCAGATCGGCGCGCGACAGCACGGTGCCATCGGGCAGATTGACCTGTCGCGGCCCATCGACTTTCTTGAGATACATCGCGTTCCCCTCACTCTTTGCGGCAGATTCTGCGGCAACGGGCTTAAGCAAGGGTAAAGCCGGGGGTTGAGAGTAGATTGCATTTTCCTATATTGCAGGACAACGCGCCAGAGCGCCCCCTTTCCCCCGTGGACATTGCCATGCTTGACCAGACCCTGAACTCGCTTGGCTTTGCCAAGGCCCCCGCCGACACCCGTGTGGTGGTGGCCATGTCGGGTGGGGTGGATTCCTCGGTGGTGGCGGCTCAGCTGGCGGAAGAGGGTTATGACGTGGTGGGCGTCACCCTGCAGCTTTACGATCACGGTGCGGCGCTGGCCAAGAAGGGTGCCTGCTGTGCCGGGCGCGACATTCACGATGCGGCTCGGGTGGCGGAAACCATGGGCTTTCCGCATTACGTTCTGGATTATGAGAACACCTTCCGCGAGGCGGTGATCGAGGAATTCGCCGACGCCTATCTGGCCGGGGCGACGCCGGTGCCCTGCATCCGCTGCAATGAACGGGTGAAGTTCAAGGATCTGCTGGCGACGGCAAAGGATCTGAACGCGGATTGCATGGCCACCGGGCACTATATTCAGCGCAAAGTCGGCACCGGGGCAGAGTTGCATATGGCCACCGATCCGAACCGCGATCAAAGCTATTTCCTGTTCTCGACCACGCCGGAACAGCTGGATTATCTGCGCTTTCCGTTGGGGCATCTGGCCAGCAAGGCGGAAACGCGGGCGCTGGCGGCGCGCTATGGGCTGGCGGTGGCCGACAAGCCCGACAGCCAGGACATCTGTTTCGTGCCCAACGGCAACTATGCTGCGGTGATTGAGAAACTACGGCCGGGTGCTGCCGATCCGGGTGAGATCGTCGATCTGGCGGGCCGCGTGCTGGGCCAGCATCGCGGCGTGATCCATTACACGATCGGGCAGCGCAAGGGGCTGGGCATCGGCGGTTTGGGCGATCCGCTTTATGTGATCAAGCTGGACCCGGAGCGGCGGCAGGTGATCGTGGGGCCGAAAGAGGCGCTGTCCACCCGGACGATCCCGCTGCGGGAAATCAACTGGCTGGGCGATGCCCCGTTCGATTCCCGCGCCGAATGGCACCTGAACGTCAAGGTCCGCTCGACCCGCCCGCCGCGCCCGGCGGTGGTGCGGCCCATCTCGGCGACAGAGGCGCTGGTGGAGTTGTTGGACCCGGAGGATGGGGTTTCGCCGGGGCAGGCTTGCGTGTTTTACGCAGCCGAAGGCAGCCGGGTGTTCGGCGGCGGCTGGATCTGGAAGGGCCGCTAAGGCCCTGTCCCGGCCCGGGACAGAATTTTATCGTTATAGATGAAAGGGTTATAAGGGGTGATTTAACTCTTTCTTAACCCTTGGCCGCAAAAAGCGGGGGCTTCACGCCCCCGTCCTGCTGGCTTTGCCATCAGGACTCCCCCGTGGAGTATTTTTGCCAAGATGAATGCGAATTTTAGGCAAATTGCCGGGATAGAAGGCATGGCCCATTCCCTGCCGCAAAATCTTCGCGCCGGGCGGCGGCTTTCGCTTTTTCCGTTCAGGCAAAGGCCCTATAGAAGGGGCAAACCATTCGAAACCTTGACAAAGCGCCAGGATGATCATGCCCCCCCAGCCCGCCGCGCGGCACAGCTTCAATCTCATGGCGGTGGTGCAATCGGGGCGGTTGCAATATGAGGCGGTGCTGCTGGCGGCCTCTTGGAAGGCCACCAACCCGCGTTTTGCCGGTAAGCTGTATCTGGCAGAACCGCAGCAGAATGCGGCATGGCCGAAAGAC
>CAMFLG010000283.1 GCA_945957495.1 uncultured Pseudorhodobacter sp.
GCGTCACATCGCGCACGGCCATCATGCTGCGCGGCTTGGCAAAAAGCCCGCCGCCGGACTGAAACCGTTTGGCCAGCGCGTCAACCTCGATCAGCGGGGCGGTCATAGCGGGGCCTCCGGGTGGTGGCAGGCAACACGGCCCTGATCGCGCGCAAGGATCGGCGGTTGGGTGGTGCGGCAAATGTCGCTGGCGCGAGGGCAGCGCGGGTGAAACCGGCAACCGGGCGGGAAGGCCATGGGTGAGGGCACCGCGCCGGGAATGCCGGTCAGGCTGCCCTTTGCCATGCCGGGTTGCGGGATGCAGCCGATCAGTGCGGCGGTATAGGGATGCGCGGGGGCAGCAAAGATCGGGGCAACGGGGCCTTCCTCGGCCAGACGCCCGGCGTAAAGCACGGCCACACGGTCGCAGACCTGCGCCACGACGCCCATATCATGGGTGATCAGCAGCAGGGCCGTCCCCTTTTCGCGCACCAAAGCGCCCAGAATCTGGATGATCTGCGCCTGAACCGTCACGTCCAGCGCGGTGGTCGGCTCATCCGCGATGATCAGATCGGGATCGCCCGCCAGCGCCATCGCGATGACGATGCGCTGTTTCATGCCGCCGGACAGCTGATGCGGCCAAGCCTCTGCCACCGCTGACGCATCAGGGATGCGCAACTGCGTCAGCAGGTCCAGCGTGCGGGCGCGGGCCTGCGCGCGGGTAAGGCCCAGATGCAGGCGCGACACGACATCCACCTGTTCGCCGATGCGCTGCACCGGGTCCAGTGCCGTCATTGGGTTCTGGGTGACAAAGCCGATGCGACCGCCGCGCAGTTTGCGCCGCTGTGCATCTGTCATCGCCGCCATGTCCTGCCCGTCAAAGCGCACAGCACCTTGGGTGACGCGCCCGCCGATCAGCGGCAAAAGGCCCATGGCGGCCATTGCCGTCAGCGACTTGCCCGATCCGCTTTCGCCCACCAGCCCCAATATCTGGCCACGCTGCACCTGCAGGCTGATGCCATCCAGCAAGGCCGCCTGCCCGATAGACACGCTGACTGCGTGAAGGTCCAACAGCGCGCTCATGCCTCCCTCCGCAGCCGCGACCGGATGTCGAGTTCGCTGATCAGGGCATCGCCATATAGGTTAATGGCGATGACGGTGATGGCCACGGCAAGGCCGGGAAAGATGATGACCCAGGGCGCCTTGAACACCAGGGCAGAACCTGCCGACATCATGCCGCCCCAACTGGGCACCGGCGGTTGCGCACCAAGGCCGAAAAAGCCCAAGGTCGCCTCAAGGATGATGGCGTCACCGGTGGCGAGCATGGCGGAAACCAGCACGGGGGCGAGCGCGTTGGGCAGCAGGTGGCGGAACAGGATATGGCTGTTGCTGGCGCCAAGGCTGCGCGCGGCCTCGATAAAGGTTTCGCCGCGCAGGGTCATGATCTGGGCGCGGGTCAGCCGGGTGAATTGGGCGAGATAAGCCACGGCAATGGCGATCATCACGCCGGTCGTGCCGGGGCCGATGATGGCCACAAGGATCAGTGCAATCAGAATCTCGGGGAAAGACCAGGTCAGATCGACAGCCATGGTGACGATCCGGTCCAACCAGCCGCCGAACCAGGCGGCGGCGGCCCCAAGCACCATGCCGCAGAGCACGGAAATCGAAATCGCAATGGCGCTGACCGAAAGCGAGGTGCGCGCGCCGTAGATCAGCCGGGTCAACAAATCGCGGCCGAATTCGTCGGTGCCCAGCCAATGCTGCGCCGAGGCGGGCTGATAGGCTTGCGGCAGGTTCTGGATGTCATAGGCATAGGGCGTCAGCAGCGGCGCCAGCAGGGCCGCCGCAATCACCAGCAGCAGCCACAGGCCGGCAAGACCACCTTGCGGGCGGCGCAGGGCGCGGATGGGTGCAATCATGTCATCGCCGCCCGGACGCGCGGGTCCATCAGGGCCTGCAGGATATCGCCCAACAGCGTGCCCAGCATCACCGCCATCGCCAGCATCAGAAGGCAGGCCTGCACCACGGGATAATCGTGCTGCGACAGGGATTTGATCAACAGGGTGCCAAGGCCGGGGCGGGCAAACACCACCTCGACCGTGACAGCACCACCCAGTATCCAGCCGATGCGCAAGGCCAGGATCGTCACCACCGGGATCAGCGCGTGGCGCAGCACATGGCGCAACTGGATGCGCAGCGGTGACAGGCCCTTGGCATGCAGCAGGGTGATGAAATCGCGGCCCGACGCCTCGATCATCGACACGCGTGTGATGCGCGCGACAAGGGCGGTGCCGCCAAGGCCGATGGTCAGCACCGGCAGCACCAGCGATTGCCAGCCGCGCGCACCCGACACTGGAAACCAGCCCAGACTGACCGAGAAAATCAGGATCAGGATCAGCCCCAGCCAAAAGCTGGGCATGGTAGAGCCCAACAGCACCCCACCCATGATGGCGCGGTCTGGCCAGCGGTCACGGTTCAGCGCCGCGATCACGCCAAGGGTGACGCCCACGACGGTTGAAAACAACAAGGCCAGCCCGCCCAGCCTTAGCGAATGCGGCAGCGCCTGCGCGATCAGGTCGGCCACCGGGCGGCGGGCGACAATGGCCGTGCCCAGATCACCGCGCAGCACATTGCCCAGCCAGATGCCGTATTGCACCGGCAAGGGCCGGTTCAGCCCATAACGTTCCTCCATCTGGGCGCGCGCCTCTGGCGGGGAGCCGACCTTTAGAAGATTGTCGATCGGATCACCCGGAATGAAGTGGAGGATCGAAAAGATCACCACCGAGACGGCCAGAAAGACCGGCACCAGCATCAATAGCCGTTTGACAAGCCAGGACAACATGCCGGTCTTCCCATTCCCTGCCGGTTATTCCTTGACTTCCAGATCAAGGAAGGCGGCTGTGCCGAAGGACGGTGCGTTGATGGTTTCCGGCACCACCAGATGGTCTTTGTTGTAGGCAAAGGCCTGCACTGGCTGATAGATCGGCGCCATCGGGAACTGCGTCAGCACATATTCATGGTAGGCGGTGAAGTTGGCGATCCGCTCTGCCATGTTCTTCGATCCGGTCATCGCGGTTGCGCGTAGCTCTTCGGCCTTGGGGTCGTTGAACATCGACACGTTCGGATAGCCCAGACGGTCGCCGCCAAAGAACCAGTCCACGATATCGGCGTTGTCCCAGTTGTAGGACCGCACCGCCAGTTGCTGTTCGCCGGTCTTGTACTGATCGCGGATCATCGAGCTGTCGAAGGTGGTGATTTCGGCATCAAAGCCCACCGCCTTCAACTCTGCCTGCACCACTTCGGTCAGGCGGCGGAAGATGCTGTCGCTTTGCGTCCACAGGCTGACCTTCAGCGGTTGGCCATCCTTGCTGCGGATGCCGTCAGCGCCCATGACCCAGCCCGCCTCGTCCAGCAGCGCGTTCGAACGCGCCGGGTCGAACTTGATCTTGGCACTTTCGGCGACATGGCTTTCCGGCAGGGCTGAAATCAGGAAGGTGTCATCCACCGCCCCCACGCCGCCAAAGACCGAGGCCAGGATTTCTTCCTGATTGATCGCCTTGGCCGCAGCTTCGCGCACGCGGATATCATCGAAGGGTGCCTTGGTTACGTTGATCGGCATGTACCAGACATCCTGACCGGCCATGGTCAGCACGGCCAAGTTCGGTTCTTTCTGCACTTCGGCCATCAGATCGGCGGGTACGGACAGAAGGAAATCCACGCCGCCGGTCTTGAGTTCCAGGAAGGCCGTCGAATCCTCGGGGATTTCGCGGAAGGTCAGGCGTTCCACCTTGGCCGGGCCGTGGTTTTGGGCCACAGCCGGACCCCAGGTGTAATCGTCATTGCGCACCAGAACGGTTTCCTGCCCTATGGTGAAGCTTTCCAGCTTGTAAGGCCCCGTGCCGTAAACCTCGGTGACGCCATAGTTATCGCCCAGGGCCGCGTAAGATTTCGGTTCCACCACCGACATGAAGGTCGAGGACAGGTTGTAAAGCAGGTTCGGTTCCGGCCGCGACATCACGAATTTGACGGTGTAATCATCCACCACTTCGACCGAGGCGATGGCCTCTGCCATATAGGCGTTTTCGCCCTCGGCGGCCTTGAACAACTCGATCCACGCCTTGACGGTTGCGGCGTTGAAAGGTTCGCCATTGTGGAATTTCACGCCCTGCTTGAGCTTGAAGGTCCAGGCCATGCCATCCGCCGCCTCTTCCCAGCTGTCGGCCAGCCAGGGTTGATAGGACAGGTCGGCGGCCTGGCTGACCAGACGGTCGAACAACAACCCGCTGGCAGAGTTCAGCATGGTGGCCTTGATCGGGTTGTAGGTGGGGGCGCCCACTTCGTTCGTGTTCATCACGAACACCGCCTCTTGCGCGGCAACGGCCTGCGCCGCAAGCAGCGCGGTCAGGCTGACGCTGGCAGCCAGAAGGGATTTACGGAAGGAAAAGGTCATGTCGCATCCTCTCTCTTGGATCTGTTGGTTTTGGGTCAGGGTTTGCCCGGGTTGCGCCCCGGGACGGTATGTCCGATGAAATCGTCGTAAAGCGCCGAAACGCGGGCCATGCGGCCTTCAACCTCGGCGCCCAGTTCGCGGAACACGCCGTTGACCAAGAGCCCGATCAGCGAAGACATGGCACTGGTTGTGTCCCAGAAATGGTTCAGGTCGGTGGGTACGGCAAAAAGCTCGCTGACCATGCCTGCGGCCCAGTCGCAGTAAGGGTCGGTGATCAGCGTCACGGCGATGCCCTCGTCGCGGGCGGCCAGCGCCAGATCGCGGGTCAGGCGCGAATAGCGGCGCCCGTCGATCAGCACCAGCGTGGTTTCCTCTGGGTCCGACAGCAGGATTTCGGCGAAATGCCCGTCGGCTGCATCGGCCAGATGCACGCCTGCGCGCAGATATTGCAGGTTATGGACCAGTTCGGCGGCGTGGCCGCGTTCGGTC
>CAMFLG010000284.1 GCA_945957495.1 uncultured Pseudorhodobacter sp.
TGGTGTTCAAGAACACGCCGCGCGACATCTCTTTCGTCTTGCGCGAAATGGGCGAGGTGCGCGGCGCGCGGTTTGAATTTGAATGCTATGATATCAGCCACTTGACCATGCTCAAGCACTTCGTGGATCGCGGCGCAGTGAAGGCGCCGCTGTTCATCCAGTTCGTGTTTGGCGTGCTGGGCGGGATGGCGGCAGAGCCGGACACCTTGGTTCTTTTGAAGCGGACGGCGGACCGGCTGTTTGGCGACAGCTATCAGTTTTCGGTGCTGGCGGCGGGGCGGATGCAGGTGCCGATGGCCACGATGGCGGCAGCGATGGGCGGGCATGTGCGGGTGGGGTTGGAGGACAATCTTTACGCAGCCAAGGGCGTTCTGGCGACCAGCAACGCGCAACAGGTGCGCCAGATCCGCGGCATCGTCGAAGGTCTGGGTCGGGTGGTGGCAACCCCGGAGGAGGCGCGCGCGATCCTGGGCCTGAAGGGTGCGGGCGGGGTGGCATTTTGATCGGTTATCGTCTGGCAGAGGCGAAAGATGCCGCACTGATCCACGCGATGCTGGCCGAGATGGCCGATGCCGAGGGCGCAGAGATTGGCGGCAGCGCCGAAAGCCTGTTGCGGCACGGCTTTGGCGCGACACCCCGGTTTCGGGTGGTTCTGGCCGAGGAACAGGGGCGTGCCTTGGGGTTCTGTCTGTTTCTGCCGGAATATTCCAGTTGGCGCGGGGTGATGGGGGTGTTTGTGCAAGACATCTATCTGAACCACGCCGCGCGCGGCAAAGGGCTGGGGCGCGGGTTGCTGGCCGCGGCGCTGCAGGCTGCGGCGGATTGGGAACCGCAGTTCATGGCGCTGATGGTCAAGCGCAGCAATGTGCTGGCGATCGGGTTTTATCAGACCCTGGGGTTCGAGTTGCGCGATACGGCTGATCCGCTGATTTTGTCTGGGGCGGGGCTAGCCGCGCTGCGATCTGAACCGCGGTGATCTGATGGCACCGCCGTTTCTGGCGAAACGGCGGCATTCTTTTCAGGTCGCCTGCGCGCGGACGCGCTTGGCTCCGCGCGCTTCGCGGAGGATGTTTTCAAACAGATGAAACGCAGGTCAGGCCGGGATTTCGGTGATGCGGCCTTCGGGCAGCAGGGCGTAGAAGGCGTTTTGCGGCACGGGGGCGGCGAGCATTTCGCGACGCGAAAGGCCCGCGTGCAGGCCCCGCAACACCCGGCCTGCGACACCGTGCGAGACGATGATCTTGATCGGGGTCGGGTCTGCGGCGATGTCGGCCAGTGCGGCGGCAAGGCGGGCCGAGAAGGCATCGAAACTTTCGCCATCAGGGGAGTGGAAGAACCATTCGCCGGGGGAAAGCCCGTCGCGGGAACCGGGAAATTCCGCCTCGATTTCAATATCATCCAAACCGTCCCAGGCGCCCATGCCAATCTCCATCAACCGGGGGTCGAGGGTGATTTCGGGGTGGCCAAGTTCCGCCGCGATGTGTTGGGCCGAGGCCTGAGCGCGGCCCAGCGGGCTGGCGAAGAGGCGGAAATCGCTGGTGATCAGGCGGCGCAGGCGGCGGCCCATGGCGCTGGCCTGATCGCGGCCAAGCGCGGTGAGGGGGCTATCCACCTGGCCCTGATAGCGGCGGTGGGTGTTGAATTCGGTCTGGCCATGCCGGCAAAGATAGATCACTGCCACGGTCCCAAAAGCACGTTGCGCGTGACCTGTTCAACGGGACGTTCGCGGGCGATCAGGCCTGCCACCCATTCGCAAGAGGCCGCGTTGAACACCGCCCCCCTGCCCCGGCGGTATTCGGCCATGCAGCCGTTGCCGTGGCTGGCGCGGTCCAGCGTTTCGGGGGTGATTTCGCCGTAGATCACCTGCGCCACCTCTTCCGCATCCAGCGTGCCGATGAAACGGTCGGCGTCATGCGGGCCGGTGGAATGCGACAGCGTGGTGGCGGGCGACAGGCCCACGATGGTCAGATCGCCCTGCAAGCCGGTGTTTTCGGCCGGAAATGGCAAGCCGTGCGTCATGGTGTAGTCGATGCCATCAACCTCATAGGCGAAGATTTTCGAGGCCGCGCCCAACACATCGCCATAGCCAAGGCCGGTGTCGCGCAGGCTCCAATGATGCGGGCGGTAGACGGTGAAACCGCCACTGCCATGGGCGGCGCAGCGGCTCCACCCGGCATAAACGCCCATCGCGCCGGTCAGGCCAAGGCTGGCCACGGCGGGGCGGGCGGCCTGCGGGTGATCCCAATAGCTGGTCAGGCGGTTGGTGGCGGCCATTGGATCGGCGGTCTCGGCGGTGGTTTTGTAGCAGGTTTGCGTCAGAAGATCGTCGGAGAGGCGAGTTTGCCAGAAGAAGTTGCCGCCAAAGCGGGCGAGTTCGCCGCCGCGATCGACCCAGGCATCAAGATGGTCGCGCATTTCCCATGTCCAGTATTCGTCATGGCCTGCGATCAGCACGCGGTCGTAGCCGTGAAGTTCGGCCGGGTTGCGGTGCAGGTCATGCTGGGTGGTGAAATCAAGGCTGATGCCCTGGGTTTCGCACCACAGAGCGAAGGGGCGTTCAAAGGCGGCCCAGCCGGAAGAGGCGTATTTCTTGGAAATGCCCTTGGCGCGGGCGTAATCCATATGCGGATAGCGCGGTTTTGACAGCAAGGGCGAGGCGTGCGGGATGCGCGGGGCATCGTCGGGCCAATGCACAAAGCCCTTGGCCCAGGGGCGCAACAGGCTGACATTGGGGGCGAAATCGCCCTGCGCCGGGCCGGTCAGACCCTGATAGTGGTTCGATCCGCCCCAGTCGTTATAGGCGCACCAGGTACCCGTCGCCAGCATCATCAAGACGCGGGCGCGCGGTTGATCCGCGCCACGTTTCAAAACGAACATATGTTCAGATTGATGCCCGGGCACGGTGAGGGTGATGATATAGACGCCGCTTTGCCAATCGTCGGGCAGGGTCAGGCGGTAGGCAACCGGCCAGTCGCAGCCGGTGACGGAGCAATGGAACGGGGTTTCGGCGAAGCTGGTTTCTATCGTTGTATCAATCAGTTGCACCGGAGACAGGCCATCGCGGCTGATCTGCAGCCGTGCGCTGCGGGCCGAGGACATCGCGTGCAGGGTCAGGGTTTCGCCGGGCGCGTAGCTGAGCGCGCCGGTGTAGCCCCAGACCTGCGGACGGGACGGATCGGGCGAGGCGACCTCGTAATAATGGCCCGTCACCGGGTCGCCGTCATCCAGCGGAGCGGCTACGAAGAAATCCTTCAGCATGATCACCTCATCAATTGCGCAACGTCGAGCATTCGGTTGGAAAAGCCCCATTCATTGTCGTACCAGCCGAACACCCGCACCATGCCGCCTTTGGTCACACGGGTTTCCGGCAAGGCCATGATGATGCTTTCGGGGCGGGCGCGCAAATCGGTGGACACAAGCGCCTTTTCGGTGCTGCCGATGACGCCTTTTGCGGTGGCGAGCAGAGCGTTTACCTCAGCCGCGGTGGTGGGGCGTTCGGTGATCACCGCCAGATCGACGGCCGAGACAGAGGCCGTCGGCACCCGCACGGCGGAACCTTCGATGCGACCGGCGATTTCGGGCAAGACCTGATCCAGCAGGCGCTGCGCCGAGGTGGTGGTGGGCACCATCGACAAGGCCGCCGCACGAGAGCGGGCAAAGTCGGCGGCGGGGGCGTCAACCGTGGGTTGGCTGCCGGTATAGCAGTGGATGGTGGTCATCGAACCGGTGACGATGCCAAACTGCCGGTGGATCAGTTTTGCCAAGGGCGCCAAGGCGTTGGTGGTGCAAGAGGCGTTCGAAACGATGGTTTGACCGGCCAGTTCCGCCTCATTCGCGCCCAAAACCACGGTCAGATCGGCGGCCTTGGACGGGCCAGAGATCAGCACGCGGCGTGCGCCCGCCATAAGGCCGCGTTCGGCCACCTCGCGGCCATCGGCGCGCCCGGTGCATTCCAGAACCACATCGGTGCCGGTCAGGTTCAGCCCGGAAATATCGGCGGTGCGGTGCAAGGGAATGGCGCGGCCATCGACGATCAGGGTGCCTTCCCCCAAGGCGACGCTTCCCGGCCAGGGGCCGAAAACCGAATCGAATTCGAAGAGGTAGGCGCACATTTCCGCCGTGGCGATATCGTTGATCCCGGCGATTTCCAGCCCCGGGGCCGCGCCCCTGGCCCAAGCCCGCAACACCGACCGTCCGATCCGGCCAAAGCCGTTGATAAACACCCGCATGATCCGTCCCTGACATGAAAACCCTGTCTGGCGTCAGACAGATCACGCCTGTCGCGCTCAGGCAATGGGGGTTGAGGATTTTTTGATCAAAAGCAAGGGAATCTTCGGCCATCTTGCGGTTTTTGTTGAGAATTCTGCGGCATGCCGCTAGGGTCTGCGGCAGGGAAATCGGGGAGGATGGCCTTGAAAGTTGCGGTGATCGACATTGGCAAGACCAATGCCAAGCTGTTGTTGATTGATCTGGCGACGGGGGCAGAGGTTGCGGTTTTCAAGGCGCCGAACCGGGTTTTGCCGGGGCCGCCCTATCCGCATTTTGACATTGAGGGGTTGTGGGCGTTTCTGCTGACGGGTCTGGCCGAACTGGCGCGCGCGCATGAGGTGGCGGCGATCAGCATCACCACGCATGGGGCGGCGGCGGTGTTGGTGGATGCAGGCGGCGAGTTGGCGCTGCCGATGCTGGATTATGAATATGACGGGCCGGATGAGGTTCGCGCCGAATATGACGCGCTGCGGCCCGCGTTTGCCGAAACCGGATCGGCGCGGCTGCCGGGGGGGTTGAATCTGGGGGCGCAACTGTATTGGCAGTCGCGGCAGTTTCCAGAGGGCTTTGCGCGGGTGGTGCATGTTCTGACCTATCCGCAGTATTGGGCGCATCGCCTGACCGGGGTTGCGGCG
>CAMFLG010000285.1 GCA_945957495.1 uncultured Pseudorhodobacter sp.
GCCTGATCGGGCACAACAAGACGTGGAGCGTCTTCGTGAAGCTGCATCTGCATTCCCTTCATCCTCGATCAGGCAGCCCGACGCGGGCTGCGCAACAATTCCCGCGCCCGAGGCATCGCTGCCTCCATCCGGTCGATGATTTCCTGACAAGTTGCGACATCCAGCAAAACGCCGGGCTTGAACTGCAACACGCGCTTGTCCAAAGACGAAAAGATCGCCCAGACGCCGTTTTCATAAAGCGCACGTGACACGGCAACGGCACCTTCCGGGTGGTTGAATTCCAGCCCCAGAATGACCCCACGCTGACGGATGCCCACGAACACATCGCTGTGCGCGGCCATCATTTCGGTCAGGCTGCGGTGGAAAAATTCGGCGACGAATTGCACGTTCGCGATGACCTCGGGCCGTTGCAGCATGTCGATAACCTGATGCCCGACCACGCAGCCCAATTCCGAGCCGCCCGAGGTCGAAATGTGCGCCGCACCATCTTCATGCAGCCAGCCGCCACATTTCTCGCTGACCAGACAGGCCGAGATCGGATAGATGCCGCCCCCCAGCCCCTTGCCGGTGACAAAAATGTCGGGCTGAACGCCGTAGGACTGCCAGCCCCACATCGCCCCCGTCCGCATCAGACCGGTCTGAACTTCGTCCGCGATGTAAAGCGTACCATAGCGACGGCACAGCTCTTGGCAGGCCTGCAGATAGCCGTCGTTGGGCATCGGGAAGCCATAGGTCGCCGGGATGGTTTCGATGATGAAGGCGGCAACGTCACGACCGCGCAAAGCGCGATCCAGCGCGTCGATGTCATTGAACGGCACTTGAACAAAAAGCTCAGGCTGATCCGCCAAGAAAATCTTGGAAAACCGGTCATCACCCGTGGCCACAGACAGTCCGGAATGGCCATGATAACCTTTGATGATCGACACAATTTTGCGGCGCTTTGTGGCATATCGGGCAGTTTTCAGCGCGATCTCTACAGCTTCGGCGCCACCGGCACCAAAAATGGCGTATTTCATACCCGGTGCGGTCTTGACCAGCTTTTCCGCAAAGGCGCTGCGGGCCACTGAAGGGAACCAGTGGTTGCCCATGTCAAAGTAGTCCAGCGCCGATTTCAATGTGGCAACCAACTCTGGGTTACGATGCCCGAAATTGTAGGTTCCGCCGTTCAAATGCAGGTCAATCAAGCGCCGGCCCGACATATCGTAAAGGTAGTAACCTTCGCGCCGGTCGATCACCAGATCGATGCCAGCATCCTGCCAGAACTTTGTCTTTCCGGGGTTCCAGTATTCGATTGCCTTGTCGAGCAGCTCGGACTTCGATTCGAAGTTGAAAAATCCATAGTTGAACACGAGCGCACCTCCGTTTGTGTGGAGGCTGACACCAAAATCTTTAACTGACAACAGTTTTTGTTGGAACACGGGCAAAATACTGATTGATACCGGCCAGTCTGCCTGTAATCGTTGCAAAAATCGGTCATAAAGGAGGGAGGAACATGAAGCGAACCAGATCACGCAAAGAGGTGCGGCAGACCCAAATCCTTGCATCTCTTGAGGCCAATCCCACCCTGAGGGTGAATCAGCTGGCCGAACAGCTTGACGTTTCAACTGAAACGATTCGCCGCGACCTGTCTGAACTTGACCAGATCGGCAGGCTCAGCCGCACCTATGGAGGCGCCGTCAGCAACGGCGTCAGGTTCGAACCCGCCTTGACGGATCGGCTTAGCCTGCATGTCCATGAACGTCAGGCCATCGCCCATGCGGCAATGGAACGGTTCGGCAAGACCGAAACAATGCTGTTGGGCGGGGGGGCAACCATGCTTCACTTTGCGCGTGCGCTGCGCGAGACCCAGCAACGTCACACCATCATCACCCCCGCCTATCAGATCGCGGTCGAACTTTCGGCAAATCCTCTGATTGAGATTATGCTCCTGCCCGGCGTGTTCGAAGCACAAGAGCGGATCGTCTACGGCCCCGAAACGATCCGGGCGCTAGACCGTTTCCGCGCGGATGTCGTCCTTGTTGGTGCGTCCGGTCTTGCGCCTTCCGGCGTTAGCGAAGCCATGCTGCAGGTGGGCGAGGTCTACAGCGAGATGTTGCGGCATGCCGAACGTTCAGTGGTGCTTGCCGACCACTCAAAGTTCGGCAAACGCGCGCTTATGTTGTTAAGCGGTTGGACACGACACATGACCCTTGTCACGGACCGTGCCCCAGATCCCGAGTTGAAAAGGGCGGTCCGCGAGGCGGGCGCGGAAATCATCCTACCGAACAAGCTGTAGTTGTTCCTTCATGCTCCGACCCGTTCAGTGGGTCCAAGTGCCAGTCGGTGTTTGCGGGGCAGTAATTCGCGAACGATGCTGTACCCATGTTGTGCTTTGAACACCCCTTAAGGTGGGGGCCTTCTAAGTAGTGTCTTGAAACTGGAAAGGCTGAGCTAAGTTGCTGTCTGGTTCGCTTGAGGGGCCACTCTGCCCCGGCCTCAAGATTGTGTGGCCGCTTTGTGGTTTCCCGCTTTCGAGTCGTTAAGGTCCGCTATGGGCCGGGTTCTGCTAGAGGTCTTCAAGCCTCCATGCCTGTGAGCTTTTGAGAAAACTTGCTCATCTTGGCAACTGCGATCGAGACGGATGGCTTCAGGGCATCGAGATCAACCTCGGGCGAGGCGACCGCTTTTCCTTCGGCCTGCACTTCGGCATCGGTTTCTGCCCGCGCCGCCTTCGCTGACTTTTCCTGCCGCGACACAACCTCGGCTGCCAATTTCGGCTCAGGCTCCACCGGGGTGTCCGGCTTCGCCTTCTCAGGTCGCACAAAATCGACCACTATCCTTTCGGCCAATCGGCGCTCCAGCGCTTCCATCCGCGCGGTCAGCACCTGAACTGCGGCAGCTTCCTTGGGCGGGTAGGGCAGGGGTCCGGACTGTGCCTCGAAGAGCGTCTTGAAGGTCGGGTCCTGGAAATACACGATCCTATGGACCAGGAGCGGGTTCTGCCGTTCCGGGATGAGGATGGCCTGATCCGGGTTCAAGCGGCGCACCTCGTCGGGGGTCAAGAGCGGGCGCTCCTCCATCCGTCGGCTGACCGACCGTCGCTGCATGAAGTCCCGATCCCGCGACACGCTGTCCGACACCGAAAGCTTGGTCGTCTTGCCCAAGGCGTCCGAGATCTCTCCGGCGGTCTTCTTGTCGTTGGCCGCGAGGTAAAGCTTCATGCCGGCAGCGGATTCGAGGGACATGCGGACGTTCTCGCCGTAGATGTTGTCGAGACCGGGGATCGACTGGGTGATGATCGAGACCCGGGCGCCGTGACCGGCAAGCTGTTTTAGGGCCTGCTCGACGATGGGCATCGGCCCCAATTGGTCGAATTCGTCGAGCATGACCATGACCGGCCAGGGCTCGGTCTTCGGGTCGGGGAGGGTGGAGCGCATGGTGGCAATGAGTTCGCCAAAGAAGAGGCGCACGAGGGGCGACAGGGTGCGAATGTCATCGGCGTTGACGACGACATAGATCGACATTGGTCGCTTGCGTAGGTCCGTGAAGGAGAAGTCGTTGCCAGAGGTGGCGCGGTCCACGGCTGGGTTGTTCCAGAGCGTCATGCCCGCCCCACCGAGGACCGAGGCATGCGAAGACAAGGTCCTGTCGGAATAGCCCGCGAACTTCCGGAAGGTCTGGGCGGCGTTGGGGTGTTTCACCTCCTCGGCATGTTCGCCGTAGACCTCCTGGGTCGCGCCCCGGCCGAAGAGGATGCGGCTGATCTCACCGATGGTCGGCTTGCCCCTCTCGATGGCCAGAAGGCCTGCAGCGACGAAGAGTTCGCGTCCCTCGGTCAGGAAATCACCAGCCGTCCCTTTGTCCGAAACCGTCAGGAAGTAGTCCGAGATCTTGGCGAGTTCGGTGTAGCGCTGTTCGGCGTTTTCAATACGGGCGACTCGCTCGAGCGGGTTGTAGCGATGGGTCGGATGTTCAAAATCGAAGGGCGAGAAGCGATAGACCGCATCACCCTCCGCTTGCCGGTGCCGAGACGTTGCTTCGAAAATCTCCCCCTTCACGTCGAGGACAACGATGCTGCCGTTGAAGAGGAGCGTGTTCGGGATGACATAGCCCACGCCCTTGCCAGCGCGGGTGGGTGCCACGACAAGACAATGCGGGAATTTCTGGAAGGTGGCGCTGACGTAAGGCGCGCGCTTTGACGGCGCCCCGAGCTTGCCGAAGACCATACCGGTGCCCAAGGGCTGCAGGAGGCCATTCGCCTTTATTTCGGGACGGGCCTGGAACTTGGCCTGACCATAGCCTGTGAGCCGCTGGCGGAAGGTCAGGGCGACGGCGGCAATCGTGAAGAGAACGGTCGAGGCGCCAACGATCTGCCAGGGCAGAACCCATGGCACGGACGACAACCGCGCGAAGCCGGGGAACTCGGCGATCAGGACGAATATGCCGGTCGCGTTCGGATTGCGGCCAAGGATCAGGTTCAGAACGAGGCCTCCGGCGACGAGGCCGACCAAGGCACCAGCCGTCAAGCCGAGCGGGAGCAACAGCGCGATGCGGGACATGGTCAGAACTCCCTGTCTTTGTCATGGGCCCGGTCATGGACATGCGCCCGCGCGTGTTCGGGCTGTTTAGGGAAAGCTTCAGTCACCATCCGGCGCTCAGCAGCTTCCACTTCATGGGCGCTAAGGCCGAGAGAGGGGTGTTCCTTGGCGGCTGACACGACAGCTGCAGCCATGGCCTGACGTACGCTTGGGTCTGGAACGTCCTTTGCGAGGGCATCGGTGCGCCCGGCGGCCATGTCTTTCAGGACGGAGGCACCATAGCGCTCCTTCATCTCTTCGGCAAAATCCCGCGCTTGGATCTCGTTGCGGAAGGTGACCGAGCCTTGCTGGGCATGGAGTTTCGCCATCTTGTCCAAGGCCTCAA
>CAMFLG010000286.1 GCA_945957495.1 uncultured Pseudorhodobacter sp.
GTGCAGGTTCATCTCTTCCATCGGCACAACTTGCGCATAGCCGCCACCTGCAGCCCCGCCCTTCATGCCAAAGTTCGGGCCAAGCGAGGCTTCGCGGATGCAGACCACGGCCTTCTTGCCGATGCGGTTCAGGCCATCGCCCAGACCAACGGTGGTGGTGGTCTTGCCTTCGCCTGCCGGGGTCGGGTTGATCGCCGTCACCAGGATCAGTTTGCCGTCGGGCTTGCCTGCCAGCGACTTGATGAACTCCTGACCCACTTTGGCCTTGTCATGGCCATAGGGCAGCAAATGCTCGGACGGAATGCCAAGCTTTGCGCCGATTTCCATGATCGGCTTTTTCTTGGCTTCGCGTGCGATTTCGATGTCGGTTTTAAAGGCCATGGTTGTCTCCCCAGGGGCGCGGACTATCCCGTTGGCGACGTGATACCGGAGGTTTTGGCAAACAAGGTGGTCTTTTCCGACTTCTTCCCATCCAAATTCGCCAGAGGCTGTTTCCGATCGGAAAGGCGGGGCGCAAAGCAGCGACGTTCCGCGCCATTCGCAACCTTTCCCGCCCAGACGTGAATTTTGGGCGTCAGCCTTTGCGCGCGGCGCCCAGATGCGCCCAAACCGGCTGATCGGGCACATGCAGCCGAACGCGGGCCCCCACGCGCAGCATCCCCTCTGCCTCGACCCAGGCCGTGATGCCACGCCGCCCGGCCGCCGCCGGTTTGAACGTCTTGCCAAACCCCGGATGCGCGTTTTCAATCGGGCGCGCGGGCAAGGTGCAGGGCCGGTTTTCCATATCCACCACCAAAGTCGCCCCACCCTCGGCCTGCAGGCGCGAGGACGGCGGGATATGGCTGAAATCCGGGATACCCGCGATCACCATGCTGGCCCCCACCAGCGCCGGGTCCAACGCCTCCAACCCCATCGCCGCCGCGATTGCCGCCAGATCCTCTGCCCCCAGCACGGAAAACTGCCGTACATTACGGATTTCGGTGTTCTTCTTGTACTGCCCCGTCACCCGGCTGCACGAGGGCCGGGTCAGCCCGCCATGCGCCTCGCCCTCTGGCCCGGAAAACCGCGCCATCACTTCGGTCAGCGCCACGCTTTGCAGCGCCGCATCGCGGTCAGCCACCCGGCCCAGCCAAGTGATGGTGCCGTAATAGGATGTCGGTATCAAAGCAGGCATCGGTCAAACCTTTACGATCAGGAACAGACGACGGAACGGGAACAGCACCGATCCATCGGCGCGCGGCGGATAGGCAGAGCGCAATGCCGCATCATAACGCTGGCAAAACGCCGCCAACTCATCACCCGTCAGCTTTTCCGCAAAGGGCCGCATCGCCGTTGACGTGGTAAACCCCCGCACCGGATGCATCGCCTCTGCCGCGTCCAGCCGTTGAATATAGTCGGTTTCCCAGGCGTCCAGCGCGCCCAGGCCCGCCAACATCTCGCAATATTCCACCGCCGTCGCCACCGGCGGCACATAATGGGTAAAATCGAACCGATCCGGAAACATCGCCTGCGCGATATCACGCATGAACCGGTGCGACGGCGCAAAGAACTGCCGTGGCATCTGCACCGCAAACACCCCGCCCTTGGCCAAAGACCCGGCCAGACGCGGCAACAGGCTGGCATGGTCCGCCACCCAATGCAGCGCCGCGTTGGAAAAGATCAGCGCCGGGGCCGCCTCCGGCCGCCAATCCGCCACATCGGCCTGAACCAGCGCATCATAGCCCTGCGCGCGGGCCAGCATCGCGGGCGACCGGTCTACCCCAATCAGGCGACGATCCGGGAACCGTGCCCGCAGCATCGCCGCCACCGCCCCATCGCCGCAGCCCAGATCAACCACATCGCCCGCAGGCAGATCCCCCAGCTGCGCCAGCAAATCCAGCGCAGGGCGCAAACGCAAACCCCGAAACCTTGCATAGGCTTCGGGGTTCCAGTCTTGCGATGCGGTGGCGCTCACGCCATCGGCTCCGGCGCGTCGGGGGCAGCCGCAGGCTTGCGCGCCCGCGTCTTGGGAATCGCCACAACCCCACTGGAGCCGCCTGTATCCGGGCCCAGGCCATCATCCACATTGGCCAAAGGCTCGCCCGCGATGATCCGGCGGATCTGATCGCCGGTCAGGGTTTCATATTCCAGCAAACCTTGCGCCAACCGATGCAGGTCGTCGTTCTTTTCGGTCAGGATCTGACGCGCGCGGGCATAGCCCTCGTCCACGATCTTCTTGACCTCATCGTCGATCAGCTTCTGTGTCGTGCCGGAATGGCTGGTGCCCCCCTGCGACGTGCCCAGATAGCTTTCGCGCTCGTTGGCATAGTCCACATTGCCCAACGCCTCGGAAAAGCCGAACTGTGTCACCATCGCCCGGGCAATCCTGCTGACCTGCTGAATATCCGAGGTCGCGCCCGAGGTCACATTTTCCGGCCCGAAGATCAGCTCTTCCGCCACCTTGCCGCCCATCGCCATCGCGACTTTCGACTTGTACTTGGTATAGCTGACCGAAAGCTGATCGCGTTCCGGCAAGGACAGCACCAGACCCAGCGCCCGCCCCCGCGGAATGATCGTCGCCTTGTGGATCGGATCATGCTGCGGCACGTTCAGGCCCACAATCGCATGGCCCGCTTCGTGATAGGCGGTCAGCTTGCGCTCGTCCTCGGTCATCACCATCGACCGGCGCTCTGCCCCCATCATCACCTTGTCCTTGGCGTTCTCGAAATCGTCCATGGTGACAAAGCGGCGGCCGATACGCGCCGCCATCAGCGCAGCCTCGTTCACCAGGTTGGCCAGATCGGCGCCCGAAAATCCGGGGCAACCGCGCGCAATCACCCGCAGGTCAACATCCGGCCCCAGCGGGGTCTTGCGTGCATGCACCGACAGAATCTTCTCCCGCCCGCGGATATCCGGGTTCGGCACCTGCACCTGACGGTCAAACCGACCGGGGCGCAGCAAGGCCGGGTCCAACACGTCCGGGCGGTTGGTGGCGGCCACAATGATCACGCCTTCATTGGCGTCAAAACCGTCCATCTCGACCAGCAACTGGTTCAAGGTCTGTTCGCGTTCGTCATTGCCGCCGCCGATGCCCACGCCACGCGCCCGGCCCACGGCGTCAATCTCGTCGATGAACACGATGCAGGGCGCGTTCTTTTTCGCCTGCTCGAACATGTCGCGCACGCGGCTTGCGCCCACACCCACGAACATTTCCACAAAGTCAGAGCCAGAGATGGTAAAGAACGGCACCCCCGCCTCGCCCGCAATCGCGCGCGCCAGCAGCGTCTTACCGGTGCCCGGAGGGCCAACCAACAAAGCACCTTTCGGAATCTTGCCACCAAGCCGTGAGAATTTCTGCGGGTTGCGCAGGAATTCAACGATCTCTTCCAATTCGTCCTTGGCCTCGTCGATGCCCGCCACGTCGTCAAACGTCACCCGACCCGACTTTTCGGTCAGCAATTTGGCGCGCGATTTGCCAAAGCCCATCGCCCCGCCTTTGCCGCCGCCCTGCATCCGGTTCATGAAGAATATCCAGACACCGATCAGAATGATGAACGGCAGATAGACCCCGATCAGCGACATGATCCCCGATTGCTGCTGGCTTTCGGCGCGCACTTCCACGCCCTTGTTCAGCAAACGGTCGGTCAGCGTCGAATCCGCCGGCGCAATAGTGCCAAAGCTGGACCCGTCCTTGGCCTTCGCCACGATCTTTTCGCCATCCAGCGTGACCGACTGTACGTCACCCTGATCAACGCGCTGGATGAATTCCGAATAGGGCACCGTCCGCGAGGCTGAGGTGCCCGTAGAGCCGTTGAACATCTGGAACAGCGCCAGGATCAGCAGGAACAGCACAACCCAGAACGCGATATTTCGTGCGTTTCCCACGCAGCCACCTCTTGTTGATTTGCCGGTCCGGTCCCCGTTCGGGCCGGTTTCAGCGATTGTGTCTAAGATAGTGATAACTTGACGGGGTTCAATGCGATAAAACGGATTGGAACAGCGCATCGGGGCCGGGATGCGACATCGCGCGCCAGTTTCCGCTTGGCCCATGCACCGAACGCGCGCAGGGTGCCGCCAAAAGCTGATCATCCAGCCACACCGACGGTTGCGACAGCAGGGCCGCGCGCGGCAGACCAAGGCCGCGCCAATCCGCAATCTGCGCCAATCCATCAGCCCCCAATGCGCGCAAGCGGGCCTTTGGCACGGCTGGCCCTGTCACGGTCCACCGATTGTCCCAAACCGCGTCCGCCGCACAATTTAGCGGCCTGACCGCCGCCGCCTCACGAAAGGCCAGCAACCCGCCACGCTGCGCCAGAAAATGACAGCCCGCCAATTGCGCCGATTTGCCGCTGTGCAGCTTTGCCAAAAGCCCCTGCACCGCCGTCCCGCGCGGGGCGTAATCGCCCGGCACGATCCACAACAGCACCCGTTGCATCAGCCTGCGCTGCAATTCGGCAGGCTCGCTGAAGAACCCTTCGCCAATCCGCACGATGCCATCCGCCACGGTCAGAACCCGCCAGGCGGCGGCATCAGTCGCCGCCTCCAGAACAAGCCGCGCCTCGGCCAGATGGCCCGCCACATCGGCCAGCGTCGCGGTGCCAAGGCCCAAGGGCGCCAATGCCCGAAGCGCCTTGCGCGCGCGCACCCGGTCAAACCGCTCTGCCGCGTTCGATGGATCCTCGGCCCAATCCACGCCCCAGCCGCGCAAGGCGGCGCGCAACTCTTCCCGCGACGCAGCCAATAGCGGGCGCAGCCAGATCACCCCGGCCTCGGTCCAGCGCGCGGACATGGCCGACAGCCCATCCACCCCCGCCCCGCGCGCCAGCCGCATCAGAAAGGTTTCCGCCACATCGTCGCGCGTGTGGGCCAAAGCCACCGCCAGCCCATGCGCCCGCGCCCAATCGGCCAACC
>CAMFLG010000287.1 GCA_945957495.1 uncultured Pseudorhodobacter sp.
GTACAGCAGTTTCAGCCGCCCCTCATCCAGCGCCGCAAACACCTCTTCGGTTTCCGCATCGGTGTTGCCAGAGGTCAGCGCCCCCGCCTCGACCCCCGCCGCGCGCAGGGCGCGGACCTGATCGCGCATCAGGGCGATCAGCGGCGAGATCACCACCGTCACCCCATCGCGGCACAGCGCAGGCAGTTGGAAACACAGGGATTTCCCGCCGCCTGTTGGCATGATGGCCAGCGTGTTGCGCCCGGCCAGAACGGCATCGACAATCTCTTCCTGCCCGGGGCGAAAGCCGGGGAAGCCAAAGACAGAGGACAGCAGGGCGTGCGGATCAGGCATCATCACTTCGGGTTTCAGTCCCTTTGCCCGGGCGGCGCAGATTCGACTGCACCCGTCAATAGAACAGCGCGATGTTGTTGATCAGGATGATGCGCAGGCCATAGATCACCAACAGCACCACCAGCGGCGCCAGATCAAGGCCCGCCATATAGGGCAGAACGCTGCGCACCCGGCTGTAGATCGGGTCAAGCAGCCGGTTCAGCCCGGTCCAAAGCTGCGCCACAATCGGCTGGCGCAGGTTCAGCACCTGAAAGTTGATCAGCCAGCTCATGATGATATGGGCCAGAATGATCCACTGGGCGATGTTGAGGATCATCATCAAAATCTGAAACAGCGAGGTCATAGGCAACTCCAACCACAAGGGCCAAACACAAAGGGTTGTGGCAGAGGTAACGTCAGACCCCAGAAAGGGCAATGCTTTCCGCAGCGTTTTGCTTGACCTTGCCGCCGCACCCCGGCAGGTCTGCGCGCAGAGGTGAGCCATGTATCCTTATGTCCGCATGTTGAAAGAGCTTTGGATCAACCGCAACGCGCCGCGTTTGCAGATCCTGCAGCCGCATATCAGCACCCATCGCATCTGGCCGTGGGATCTGGACCCGTGGCGAGAGCTGAACAATGGCCGCACCCTGACGCTGTTCGATCTGGGGCGGGTTCCGATGTCGCTGCGGATGGGGTTTCGGGCGGTGGCCAAGGCGAATGGATGGGGCATCACCGTGGCGGGCAATTCGACGCGCTATCGCCGCCGGGTGACGCTGTTTACCAAACTGACGCAGGTCAGCCGGGTGGTGGGCTGGGACGGGCGTTTTGCCTATATCGAGCAAAGCTTCTGGCGGGGCGACGACTGCACGGCGCATATGCTGCTGCGGTCGGCCTTTATCAGCAAGGGCTGCATCGTGCCGCCCGCGCAGGTGCTGACGGCGCTGGGGCAGAACCCGGAAAGCCCGCCCCTGCCGCAATGGATCAGGGATTGGATCGCCGCCGATCACGAAAGACCCTGGCCACCGCAGAGGTGAGTTAAGCGCGCTTGCGCTAACGGCGGTTTTCGGGCTTGATCGGCGCAAAACCAAACCGAGGGCACAGGCAATGGCAACGGCACGGCAGCGCATCTGGGGCTGGTATTTCTTTGATTGGGCCAGCCAACCCTACAACACCTTGTTGTTGACCTTCATCTTTGGCCCGTATTTCGCCGAAATCGCCCGGGGCTATTACATGGGCGCAGGCATGGGCGAGGAACAGGCGAAGGCGGCGGCGCAGGCCTATTGGGGCTTTGGCCTGACGATTTCTTCGGTGATCATCGCGCTGCTGGCACCGGTACTGGGGGCGATTGCGGATGGCACCGGGCGGCGGTTGCTGTGGATCTGGATATTTTCGGCCTTTTATGTGGTGGGGGCCTATGCGCTGTGGTGGGTGATGCCGGGGGGCGAGGCGGGCATGTTGGCCTGGGCCGTTGCCTTCTTTGGGCTGGGCTTCATCGGGATGGAGTTTACCACCATTTTCACCAACGCCCTGATGCCGACGCTGTCAGAGAACGACGATATCGGCGCGATTTCAGGATCGGGCTTTGCCTTTGGCTATCTGGGCGGGTTGGTGGCGCTGGTGATGATGCTGGCGCTGTTTCAGGAAACCGCCAACACCGGCAAAACCCTGATCGGGCTTGACCCGCTGTTCGGCTTTGACGCCGAAGCGCGGGAGGGCACCCGCGCGGTCGGCCCGCTGACGGCGATCTGGTATGTGGTGTTCATGATCCCGTTCTTTGTCTGGGTGAAAGAGCCGAAAACCCACCATCAGCCGCTGCGGATCAAGGCGGCGCTGGTCAGTCTGGTGGAACTGATCAAGAGCCTGCGCTTTCGCAAAAGCCTGTCGGCCTATCTGGCCTCGTCGCTGTTCTACCGCGATGCGCTGAACGCGCTTTACGGTTTCGGTGGGGTATATGCGTCGAACGTGCTGAACTGGTCGATCACCCAGATCGGGGTTTTCGGTATTCTGGGCGGCATCACGGCAATGGTGGCATCCTGGTTTGGCGGGCGGCTGGACAAACGGTTTGGCCCGAAATTCGTGATCGGCTGGTCGATTGTGGTGCTGACGCTGGTCTGTATCATCATCGTCGGCATGACCCGCGAAAGCCTGTGGGGGATTCCGTTGGACCCGGCCTCGCGCACGCCGGACATCATCTTTTACATCTGCGGCGGTCTGATCGGGGCGGCGGGCGGGCCGTTGCAGGCGGCATCGCGCACCATGCTGGTGCGTCACACCACGCCGGACCGCGCGACCGAGGCATTCGGGCTGTTCGCACTGTCGGGGAAGGTGGCAAGTTTCATCTCGCCCTTCCTGATCGCGCTGGTTTCGCATTTCAGCCAATCGGCGCGCATCGGCATTTCGCCGGTGATTGGCCTGTTCCTGCTGGGGCTGATTATGCTAATTTGGGTCAAACCAAAAGGCGAACAGGCATGATCCGGAAACTGTTGATATCCCTTGCGCTGTTGGCGGCGGCGCCGGCGGCGGCGGAACCCTTGGCCAACCAACTGTTTGCGGCGGCAGAAACGCCAAGCCAGCAGCCGCCCATGCCCTATGGCGCCTATGGGCGGGGCTGTGCGGCCGGGTTGGTGCAACTGCCTGAAAGCGGGCCGGGCTGGCAGGCGATGCGGCTGTCGCGCAACCGCAACTGGGGCATGCCGGTGTTGGTGGCCTATATCGAGGATCTGGCGGGCTATGCCCAGAAGGCCGGTTGGGACGGAATTTATGTCGGTGATATGAGCCAGCCGCGCGGCGGGCCGATGAATTCCGGCCATGCCAGCCACCAGATCGGGCTGGATGTGGATATCTGGGCGCTGCCGGCCGGGCGGCTGAACCTGAGCCGGAAAGAGCGGGAACAGATCAGCACGATTTCGGTGGGCACCGCGGACCGGATGTCTGTCAATGCCAACTGGAACCCGTCTTATGCCGCGTTCCTGAAGCTGGCGGCGGGCGACCCGCGGGTGGATCGGATCTTTGTCGCACCCGCGATCAAGAAAGAGCTGTGCCGCACCGCCACCCGGGCCGACAAGAAATGGCTGCAGCATATCCGGCCAGAGAACGGCCATGATGACCATTTCCACATCCGCCTGAAATGCCCGAAAGGCGCCAGCGAATGCGCCACTCAAAAGCCGACCGTGGCAGAGCTGTCAAAAAACGGTGATGGCTGCGATGAAACGCTGGATTGGTGGTTCTCGGACGACTATTTCCACCCCAAGCCCGCGAAGAAACCGCAAAAACCCACCCCCCGCAAAAAGACCTCCCGTGAATTCACCATGGCAGATTTGCCAAGC
Organism: uncultured Pseudorhodobacter sp.; assembly: GCA_945957495.1. GTDB lineage: Bacteria > Pseudomonadota > Alphaproteobacteria > Rhodobacterales > Rhodobacteraceae > Cypionkella. The sequence goes on from CAMFLG010000287.1 coordinate 3,639, forward strand.
CAATGCGTAGCCGTGCTTTCTTCGCCGTAACGGCGGGGCTGGTTCTGGTGGCCGGTCTGGACGGCAGCGCCAATCCGGCGGCGCCGCCGGGATTTCTGGATGCCTATACCTGGACGATGGACGATCCGCTGCTGGGCGGCCTGTCGGGGATCGAGATTTTCCCGAACGGGCAGGATTTCATCGCGCTGTCTGATCGCGCGGCGTTCACGACCGGGCGCATCCTGCGCGATGGCGAGGGTCGGATCACCGCGATCGAGGCACAGCCGATGACGCGGCTGAAGGGCAAGGGCGACGATCTGCTGAAGGGCCCCAAGGCCGATAGCGAAGGGCTGGCGCTGGCAGCGGATGGGTCGATCTATATTTCGTTCGAGGGGTCGGCGCGGGTTCTGCACTATCCGCAGATCGGCGGATCGGCGGAAAACCTGCCGTCACACCCTGACTTTCGCCACATGCAGCCGAATGCATCGCTGGAATCCGTCGCCATCGCCCCGGACGGCACGATCTACACCCTGCCCGAACGTACCGGCAACGCCAATGCGCCGTTTCCGGTCTACCGGTTGCGCGGAGGCAAATGGGACAAGGATCTGAGCATCCCGCGCCGCGATGCCTTCCTGCCGGTTGAGGCGGATGTCGGGCCGGACGGGCGGTTTTATGTGCTGGAGCGGGATTTTCGCGGCCTGGCAGGCTTTGCCAGCCGGTTGCAGCGGTTTGATTTTGGCGACAACGCCTTGACGAACGAGGTTACGCTGATCGAAACGCCCACCGGATTGCACGACAATCTGGAGGGCCTGTCGGTCTGGCGCGATGCGAATGGCCGCCTGACCGCCACGATGATTGCCGACAACAATTTCAGCTTCTTCCTGCGCAACCAGATCGTTGAATACCGCCTGCCGGATTGACAGCATTGCCCCCTGCGGCTATGCCGCCGCGTCCCATATCGGGCCAAGTCTCCGCGACCTTGTAAAAAACGGATCAAACATGAACAAACTTCTGCCTGGCATTGTTGCCATGGCCATCATTGTGGTGGCCTCTAACATCCTGGTGCAGCACCCGATGGGGTTGTATCTGACCTATGGTGCCTTCACCTATCCGCTGAGCTTTCTGGTGACGGATATCGTGAACCGCCTGCATGGCGTGGCCGCTGCGCGCCGGGTGGTTCTGGTGGGTTTCATCGTCGGCCTCGGCTGCTCTTTCATCGGCACCCAGATCGTGGGTGAGTTTGGGCCGC
>CAMFLG010000288.1 GCA_945957495.1 uncultured Pseudorhodobacter sp.
TTCCGGTGGAAGATCGTCAGCGCCGAACGCCCGATCTGCAAAGATCGGTCCGGGCCGCGAAATGCGCGACTCTCACTATCGCCAACGGCCACAAATCCACGCCGCCCTCCCCCTTCATTGGGGGAGGGCTGGGGAGGGGGTACGATGCAACATCAAAGCCACCTCGGACAGGTCCAATCCTTACCAAAGTCCTAATTCAGACCTCCTAAGCCATTGTAATTAAAGGGCGCGAAAATGTCCCGGCCCGGGACGCTCCCGCCGGTTGACTTTTTCGCCCGATCCTTTATCCCTGCGGCCACCCGGATCCGCGGCGTCTCCGGCCTATAATGATAGCGCGACAAACATCCGAGAACATCATGGCCCTTGAAGACGCCAAGTCCGAAGTCGATACCGCTTTCACCCGCACAGCACTGCGCGGCTATGCGTTTGAGAACGCCTTTGCCGGCGCCACCTCTTTCCTGCGCCGCACCTATACCAAAGACCTGACCGGGGTTGATCTTGCCATCACTGGCGTCGCCTTTGATCAGGCCGTCACCCACCGCACCGGCACCCGCTTTGGCCCGCGCGCGATCCGCGAGGCGTCCACCTTGCAGCCCTATGATCCGCCCTACGGCTGGCCCACCAATCCGCTGGAAGAGATGGCGGTGATCGACTACGGCGACCTCGCCTTCGATTACGCCAAGACCTCGGATTTCCCCGAGGCCCTGACCTCGCATATCCGCACCATTCTGGCGGCGGGCGCGGGGTCGATCACGCTGGGCGGCGATCACTACATCACCTTCCCGATCCTCAAGGCCTATGCCGAGAAATTCGGCCCGCTGTCGGTGATCCATTTCGACGCGCATTCCGATCTGTGGCCAGATGACGACCTGACCCGCATCGACCATGGCACGATGATGTACAAGGCAGTCAAGCAGGGCTACGTCGATCCCAAACGCTCGGTCCAGATCGGCATCCGCACCACGACCGAGGATTACCTTGGCTTCCAGGTCATCGACGCCCGCCAGGTGCATGAGAAGGGCACCGCCGCCGCCGTTGCCATGGCCAAGGATATCGTGGGCGACCACGCCACCTACCTGACCTTTGACATCGACGCGCTGGACCCGTCGGCAGCGCCGGGCACCGGCACGCCGGTCTGGGGGGGCTTGCACTCCTGGCAGGCGGCGGCGATGCTGCGGGATCTGGCCGGGATCAACATGGTCGGCGGCGATATCGTCGAGGTTTCGCCCCCCTATGACACCACCGGCGCCACCGCCATCGCGGGCGCACATGTCGCCTATGAGTTGATCTGCCTGTACCATTGGGCCAAAACACAAAGATGAGAACAACCATGAGCCTCGCCGCAATCGGACTTCTGATCATTGTGGCGGGGCTGATGGCCTATGTGCGGCTTGCCCCAACCGACGCCGCAAAGTGGCACATTCCCTTGACGCCACGTCCTGCCGCCATTGCGACCCCCAGTCTGGATGTGGTGCGCAATCTGGGAAATGGCGCCTATGTTGATCTGCCCTTGCCCCCGGTTGAGGCGTGGGCGGCGTTGGCGCGGCTGGACGCGATTGCCATGGCCACGGCGCGGACACGCCGCCTGGCGGGCTCTGTCGCCGAAGGCCACGTCACCTGGGAAACCCGCAGCCTGATCTGGGGCTTTCCCGATTACACCACGGCGGAGATCACAGAGATGGGGCTTACGCTTTACGCCCGGCAACGTTTTGGAAGCAGGGATGCCGGGGTGAACGCCGCACGGCTGTCGGATTGGCTGGCAAGGCTTTAACGGCTGCACTTCATCTGTTCATAAATATCCCGGGGTCCGGGGCAGCGCCCCGGGTGCCAGCCCCTTGACCTGACCTGCGGATTTCTGCACACCGCCGCCATGGTTCCGTTAGAAAAACTTGCCCAGATCACCCAGCGGTTCGAGTTTCTCGAAGCAAAGCTGAATGCCGGCGCCTCGCCCGCCGAAATTGCCACGCTCAGCCGGGAATATTCCGATCTGAAACCCGTGGCGGATGAGATTGCGGCCTATCGGCAGGCATTGGACGATCTGGCCGAGGCAGAGATCATGCTGGCCGATCCGGAAATGCGTGAGTTGGCCGAGGATGAGCTGCCGCGCCTGAAGGCCCGCATCCCCGAGATGGAAGGCCGGTTGCAGATTGCGCTGTTGCCGAAGGACGCGGCGGATGCGCGGCCTGCGATTTTGGAAATCCGGCCCGGCACAGGTGGCGACGAGGCGGCGCTGTTCGCGGCGGATCTTTTGCGGATGTATCAGCGCTATTGCGAGAAAATGGGCTGGACCTTTGAAATCCTTGAGCAGCAAGACAGCGAGCTGGGCGGGATCAAGGACGTGTCGGTGCATATTTCCGGCGAAGGCGTGTTCGCCAAGCTGAAGTTTGAATCCGGGGTGCATCGGGTGCAGCGCGTACCGGAAACCGAGGCGCAGGGCAGGGTGCATACCTCTGCCGCCACGGTTGCGGTTCTGCCAGAGGCGGAAGAGGTTGATCTGGTCATCCCGCCCTCTGACATCCGCATCGACACCATGCGCGCCTCGGGTGCCGGGGGGCAGCATGTGAACACCACCGACTCGGCGGTGCGGATCACGCATTTGCCCACCGGGATCATTGTGACAAGCGCGCAGAAATCGCAGCATCGCAACCGTGAGATGGCGATGCAGGTGCTGCGCGCCCGGCTTTATGATTTGGAGCGCGCCCGCGTCGATGATGCCCGCGCGGCGGATCGCAAGGCGCAGGTCGGGTCGGGGGATCGGTCAGAACGCATCCGCACCTACAACTTTCCGCAGGGCCGGATGACCGATCATCGCATCAACCTGACGCTGTATTCGCTGGGCCAGATCATGCAGGGCGATCTGGGCGAGGTGATTGATGCGCTGGTGGCGCATGATCAGGCCGTCAAACTGGCCGAGATGGAAGGATGACCGGGAACGCGGCGCTGCGGGCGGCGGTTCCACGCTTGCAGGCAGCGGGGATTGCCGATGCTGCGCGGGATGCGCGCATGCTTTTGGCCTATGCGATGGGGATTGCGGCGGATCGCTTGACGCTGCATCTGCCTGACACGCTGTCGCCCGACGCGGCGGCGGCGTTTGAGGCAGCACTTGTCGCGCGGATCAACCGGCAGCCGGTGGCACAGATCACCGGCGGGCGGCTGTTCTGGGGGCGGCGGTTCAAGGTAACGCAAGACACGCTGGACCCGCGCCCCGAGACGGAAATCCTGGTCGAAGAGGCGCTGCGCCGCCCGTTTTCAGACATGCTTGATCTGGGCACCGGCACTGGCTGCATTCTTCTGTCTTGTCTGGCAGAGATGCCGCAGGCTCAAGGCGTGGGGGCGGATGTTTCGGGCCCCGCGCTGATGGTGGCGGCAGGGAATGCGCGCAGCCTTGGGCTTGAAGGGCGGGTAAGGCTGGTTCAGTCGGATTGGTTTTCCGGTGTTGCGGGGCAGTTCGATCTGATCGTGTCGAACCCGCCCTATATCGCTGCCGATGAAATGCCGGGGCTTTCCCCAGAGGTGCTGCAATGGGAGCCGCATCTGGCGCTTAGCCCCGGCGGCGACGGGTTGGATGCCTACCGGGCCATCGCAAGCGGCGCGCCTGCGCATTTGCGGGCGGGGGGGCGGTTGCTGTTGGAAATCGGGCCGACGCAGGCGGCGGCGGTTTCGGCGCTGCTGTCGGCGCAGGGGTTGCAGCACATTCGCACACTGAATGATCTGGATGGCCGTGACCGGGTGATTGTGGCGGAAAAGCCCATAGAACCCGCTGCAAACGGTGGCGTTTAGGTCGCAGTTGCGCAGGGCTGCGAAGATTTCCCTTGTCAGCACGGCCTTGCTGTGATTATTCGAGATCACGCGATGCGAGTGTTCATTCGGCACGGTTTGTCGCGCAAGCCCGGTCATATATGCCACAGCCCATGTTGGGAAGGACGATCCCGAAACGGATCAGGCGATGGGACCGGATCATCTGGATCAAAGGACAAGATGCGCTCTTCCAAGTCCCGCTCGCGTTCCAAGGCGAACCGCCCGCGCACCCTCGGCAATATCGTCAACCGCGTTTTCGACAGCTCTGGCCCCGAAGGCAAGGTGCGTGGCACGCCGCAGCAGATCATCGAAAAATATCAGATGCTTGCCGGGGATGCCCAACGGTCGAATGACCGGGTGGCGGCGGAGAATTTCTCGCAACATGCCGAGCATTATACCCGCATGTTGGCCGAGGCGATGCGCGAGATGGCGGCCGAGCAGGAAAATCGGCAGCAATATCAGCAGAACAACAATCAGAACAACCAGAATGGCAACCGCGACCGTCAGGGCGAGAACCGCAATGATCGGGGCGATTACCGGCCAGAGCGCAGCGAGCAGCCGGATCTGGACGCGTCTTACACCGGCGGCTTTGCCGTGGTGGGCGAAGATGAGAATGGTTTGGTTGACTTGCCCGAGGTGTCGCGCCCGCAACCGCGCCGCGATGACCAGCGCCGCGATTACCAGCCGCGCAACGACCAGCAACGCAACGATCAACAGCGCGGTGATCAGCAACGGTCCGAGCAGCAGCGCGGCGAGCATTCGCAACCGCGCCGCGATGATCGGTCGCGCAATGAACAGCAGCCGCGTCAGCAGGACAACCGCAACGATCGGCCACGCGACGACCATCGCCGGGACGAGCCGCGCCGCGACGACCGCTCGCGTGAACAAAAGCCCGTCGTTGTGGCAGAGCCTGCGGTTGTGGCGGCTGAACCAGTGATCAGTGAAATGCCGCGCTTTGAATCGCCGGCGGCTTTGGTGGCTCAGGTCGAAAAGGCCGCAGCCGCCCCGGCAAAGCCGCGCGCGCCGCGGTCCAGCAAGCCAGTTGTGGCCGAGGATGCAGGGC
>CAMFLG010000289.1 GCA_945957495.1 uncultured Pseudorhodobacter sp.
GGCAGGTACACTTGGAATCCCCTTGTCTCGCCATTGTTCGACATGATCCGTTCGGCCCGAACAGACGGTTTCTCTGGATTAACATCGCGTATGTTTGCAACAAAGGGCTGCAAAGAGAAATATGGCTGCGAACCCAATTGGCGAAGGACCTGAGTAAAAATGTCAGGAATCGGCTTTCCAGCCAAATTCCGCCGACTCATTGCAGAGTTGACCAGGCCTTTTAACATATAGATAGCCAGTCCACGCGCGTGGGACAAATCAAGTGGCCGCTGGGCGATTTCGCCCTTCTCCGGGTCATTTGCGACTGACGACCAGTCGATCAACTTAATCAGTGGAACGTCGACGACCCAAGTCATTCTGCCAAGATTGTAACCCACGAAGACTGTGAACGGCTCCTCATCGCTTGAGGTGAAAGACATCATTGTGTCTAGACTTGGGTTATCAATGTTAGCTTCGCTGGCAGACATCGGTTTAGGCATTCCAAGGGTGTTTCCAAACATAGCAAGACTCCTGGCAAGGATTTCGATGCTTCAAAACTATAAGACAACCTACCTGGCGTCAATAAAATATATCCCTGGATGAAAATTAATTACTCCAGGTGTTTTCCTGCAAGACACCAGGATTATCACCGCGCAAACCGCTTATACTTCGCTCGCTTCGGCTCCAGCGCGTCCGGACCCAGACGGCGGACTTTGTCCTGCTCGTAGGCCTCGAAGTTGCCTTCGAACCATTCCACATGCGCCTCGCCTTCAAAGGCGAGCATGTGGGTGCACAGACGGTCTAGGAAGAACCGGTCGTGGCTGATGATGATGGCGCAGCCGGCGAAATCTTCGATGGCGGATTCCAGAGCCTGCAGGGTTTCCACGTCCAGATCGTTGGTCGGTTCGTCCAAGAGCAGCACGTTGCCGCCAGAGCGCAGCAGTTTGGCCATGTGGACGCGGTTGCGCTCGCCGCCCGACAACAGGCCGACCTTTTTCTGCTGATCGGTGCCTTTGAAGTTGAACGCGCCGGTGTAAACGCGGCTGTTCATCTGCATGTCGCCCAGTTGGATGATTTCCGACCCGCCGGAAACCTCTTCCCAGACGTTCTTGTTCGGGTCCAGTGCGTCGCGCGACTGGTCCACATAGGCCAGATGCACGGTATCGCCCAAGGTGATCGTGCCTTCGTCGGGCTGTTCCTGCCCGGTGATCATGCGGAACAGGGTGGATTTGCCCGCACCGTTCGGGCCGATCACGCCGACGATGGCGCCCGGCGGGATGGTGAAGCTGAGATCCTCGATCAACAGCTTGTCGCCCATGTGTTTTTTCAGGCCGGTGACTTCGATCACCTTGTTGCCCAGACGTTCGCCGTTGGGAATGATGATCTGCGCGGTCGATGCGCGTTCCAGCACGGTTTGCCCGGCCATCTCGTTATAGCGCGCAATCCGGGCCTTGCCCTTGGACTGCCGCGCCTTGGCGCCGGAACGGATCCATTCCAGTTCCTTTTCCAGGGCTTTCTGTTTGGATTTGTCCTCGCGCGCCTCTTGCTGCATGCGCTTGGCCTTTTGTTCCAGCCAAGAGGAATAGTTGCCCTCGTAGGGAATGCCGCGGCCGCGGTCGAGTTCCAGAATCCAGGAGGTGATGTCATCCAGGAAATAGCGGTCGTGGGTGACGATCAGGATGGTGCCCTTGTAGGCGATCAGGTGCTTTTGCAGCCAGGCGATGGATTCGGCGTCCAGGTGGTTGGTCGGTTCATCAAGCAGCAGCATATCGGGCGCCTCAAGCAGCAGCTTGCACAGCGCGACGCGGCGGCGTTCGCCCCCCGACAGGGTTTCCACATCGGCGTCATCGGGCGGGCAGCGCAGCGCGTCCATCGCCACGCCCACGGATGCCTCCAGCTCCCACAGGTTGCCCGCGTCGATCTGGTCTTGCAGTTGCGCCATCTCGTCGGCGGTTTCGTCCGAATAGTTCATGGCAAGTTCGTTGTAGCGTTCCAGAATCGCCGTTTGCTTGGCCACGCCCAGCATGACGTTTTCCTTCACCGTCAGCGCCGGGTCCAGATAGGGTTCCTGTGCAAGGTAGCCCACTTTGGCGCCCTTGGCGGCCCATGCCTCGCCTTTGAAATCGGTGTCCATGCCGGCCATGATTTTCAAGAGCGTGGATTTGCCCGACCCGTTCACGCCGACGACGCCGATCTTGACGCCGGGCAGAAAGTTCAGGTGGATGTTCTCAAAGCACTTCTTGCCGCCCGGATAGGTCTTGGAGACGCCTTCCATGTGATAGACATATTGATAGCTGGCCATGGGACGCTCCTGCACAGATGATGGGTCGCACGTCCTCTACTGAAAACAGCAGCAAAGAGCAATCAGGCTGGCAGGCCCACGGCGCGGGCGCGCGTCATTTCATTTCGCGCCGGGGGTCGAAATCGCGGAAGGCTTGGGCTGGCTTGGGCAAGGCCGGGTCACAACACCCAGTCACCGGCCTTGGTGGCCGTGATCCTGCCGGTTCTGGTGGCAGGTTCAGCAACGGCGATTGGCAGGGCGGGCGCACCGCAACATCGGGTCTTGACGCAACGGGTGCGAATTTCGGAAGATCGCTGCAACACCCGGTTGCGGTGGCCACATCAAGCGTAAAGTGCAAGGCAATGAAACGTATTATCCTGGGCCTTGTGGTCTTAATCGTTGTGATTCTGGGGGCGGGCTGGATGGTGCTTTCGGCGCCGTTTTTCGGCGGTCTGCGCGCCAGCGTGGCACAAGATTGGCTCGACAAGGCGGGCGGGGGCGTGACGATTTCGGGGCCGGTCAGCATCGGTCTGGGCAAAGAAGTGCATGTCGCCGTCGAAGGGGTCAGCCTTGACGCGCCGGGCGGGGAGGTAAGCGTTGCCCGGGCAGAGGCCGATCTGTCGCTGTCTGATCTGCTGCACCGCAAGATTGACCCGTCAAACATCGTGATCACCGGGGCCAAGGCCGATCTGGTGCGCGATGGTCAGGGGAAATTGGTCGGCAAGGTCAAGGACGCCGCGGCGGGCGAACCCGCCAAAGCGCCGCCGACGCCAGAGCAGATCCTTGCGGCGCTGGCAGGCAAGACGATCCGGCTGGTGGATTCGCAGTTCAGCCTGCTGGATCAGCCGTCAAACTTTGCCTTCGACGCGGTGTTGCCGACGCTGGATCTGCAGGGTGACAGCGGCAACGGCGTCACCGCGCTGCAAGGCAGTGGCACGCTGAACGGCCAGCCGCTGACATTGTCAGTCTCAATTCCCAAGGATGCGCCGCTTTCGGTCGCCCTGACCTCGGCAACCACCGCGTTGACCTTCACCGGGGCAGACGGATCGAAGGGAATTTCGGGGCCCCTGTCGGGCCAGATTGCGCTGGAGGCCACTGACCTGACACAAACCTTGAAACTGCTGCAGCTGGAGCCGGTGCTGAACGGCAAGGCCAGTGCGCGCGCGACGCTTGGCCAAACCGCCGGGGGCGATCTGTCGCTGACCGGCATTGATGTGTCCGGCGCGCTGGACAGCGGCCCATCGGTGCAGATTTCCGGCGCCATCGGCAACCTGCGCAAGATGGATGACGCCAATATTACCATCGACGCAAGCCTTTATGCCGAGGGTCAGGAGCCCGCACCGGCGCTGCTGGTCAAAGACCTGCGCCTGACCTCGGTGCATATGGCCCTATCCGGGCCGCTGAAGGGCGACACCCACCGCAGCATGAAGATCGTCACCAACGGGTTTGAGGTGAACACCGCGGGCGTCGGGCCTGCGCCCGTCCGGCTGTCAGAGATATCGCGCGGGCAGGCGGGCGAGCTGGTGGTTGGCAGCCTGGCCATCCAGATCGGGCCGATCACAACGCCCTGGCTGACGATGGGTGGACAGGTCGGCGATCTGCTGAACCTGTCCGGTGTGGCGTTGACCGGGCAAGTGGATTTCCCGATGGCGACCATCGACGGTGCTGACATGACCAAGCTGCCCGCCAGCTTGGGCAGTGTCAGCGGCGGTTTCAAGGTTTCCGGTAGCATCGACCAGCTTTCGCTGACCGACATCAAGCTTGGCACGAAAGACACAGATCTGTGGTCGCTGGGCGTGTCGGGCTCTGTCGGATCGGTCCTGCCCTTGGGGGGCATCGACCTGACGCTGCAAGGCAGCGCGCAGTCAGAGGCGCTGCTGACGGCGCTTGGCAAGGAGCCGGTCACGCTGTCACCGCTGGATTTCCAGATCGCCCTCGCCTCCAGCGACACGGTCGGCACCGTTCAGGCCAAGGCATCGGTGCGGATCGCGGAATCGAATGTTGCCGTTGACCTGTCTGGCAACAACCGCGGCAAGGGTCCGGTGGTGAAGGGCACCGTCACCAGCAGCCTGATCCGGCTGGAAGACCTGCGCGATGGCTTGCTGGCCGCCACGGAAATCGCATCGGCAGTGCGCAGCAAGGTGCCGGAAACCCCGGGCGTCAAGCATCCCAGAACGCGGTCGCAAAGCCAGGCCGCCGAAGATGATGTGCAAGACATCACCATCGGCATTTTGGACAAGGACACGCTGCTGCGCTACGGCGATATTGATATCGCCCTCAAGTTCAACGACATCGCCGGAAAGTCAAAGGTCAAGGGAATCGACGCAAACCTGACCGTTGGCGATGGCAAGGCCAGCCTTGGGCCGCTGAAATTCTCGTTTGACGGCGGCCACTTTGACCTGCTGGCCACCATTGACACGATTGCCGCGCCAAAGATCGTGCATCTGAAAGGCTCCAGCGGCGGGTGGAGTTTCGAACAGATCATGAAGGCGATGCGGGTGAAGATCCCGGCATCGGGCACGCTGGATGCCGAGTTCGACCTGTCTGGCAGCCACGCCTCGGTGGCCGACTTCATCAACACCTTGGATGGATCGACC
>CAMFLG010000290.1 GCA_945957495.1 uncultured Pseudorhodobacter sp.
GCAGCGCCTCATGGAAATGGAAGGCCTGATTGGCATCGACCATCAGACGGAAATCCTCGCCCACCGCGGCGCGCACGGCAGAGAGGCGGGCGCGGTCTTGTGCAAGGCTGGGTTTGCCGACCTTGATCTTTGATCCGGCGAAACCCTGTTCCTTGACCGCAATCGCATCTTCAACCAAGGCGGCGGTTTCGATATGCAGCCAGCCGCCTTCGGTGGAATAGAGCGGGATCGCGGGTTTGGCCCCACCTGCCAGCTGCCACAGCGGCAGGTTCGCGCGTTTACAGCGCAGATCCCACAGGGCGGTGTCTATGGCGGCGAGGGCGAGCGAGGTGATCGCACCCACCGCCGTTGCATGGGTGACGAAGAGAAGATCGCGCCAGATGGCTTCGATCTCTGCCGCTTCGCGCCCGATCAGGCGGGGCACCAGCGTTTCGCGCAGCAGGCTGACCACGGCGGGGCCGCCGGTGCCGATGGTGTAGGAATAGCCCACGCCCTGCGCGCCATCGGCATCGGTGATGATGACGAAGGGGGTTTCCTGTGACACAAAGCTTTGGATCGCATCGGTGCGTTTGACCTGTGGGATCAGATCGACCATGCGGATTTCAACATGGGTGATGCGGGCCATTATGCCGCCCTCACCGAGCGCCCGGTCGCGGCATCGAAGAGATGCGCGCGGTCAAGGGCGAGGCGGAAATCAAGGGTTTCCCCGGGTTGCACGATGCGGGGACCGTAGAGTTTCGCCTGCACCTCTTGCCCGGCGATATGGGTGTAGATCAGGCTTTCCATGCCCAAGGGTTCTGCCAAAGCGACGGTCAGGCGCAGTTCGGCCCCCGGCCCGTCTTGCGACAACCCGTGGCCGATCGGGCTGATGTCATCGGGGCGGATGCCCAGTTGCACCTTCATGCCTTCGGTCACAAAGCCGCGCAGGCGGTCGGGGACTGGAACGGTGGACCCGTCTGACAGTTGCACGGCGCCGCCGGTGATGGTGGCGGGCAGCAGGTTCATCGGCGGGCTGCCGATGAAGGTGGCGACGAAGGTGGTCAGGGGGTGGTTGAACACCTCCATCGGGGTTCCGACCTGTTCGATATGGCCGTCGCGCATCACCACGATGCGGTCGGCCAATGTCATCGCCTCGACCTGATCATGCGTCACATAGACGACGGTGGTTTTCACCGTCTGGTGCAGCTTTTTGATTTCCGCCCGCATCTGGCCGCGCAGTTTGGCGTCAAGGTTGGACAGTGGTTCGTCGAACAGGAAGGCATCGGGGTTGCGCACGATGGCGCGGCCCATGGCGACGCGCTGACGCTGACCGCCCGACAGTTCCGCCGGTGTGCGATCCAGGAGGGGGGTGAGGCCGAGGATTTCGGCGGCCTCGGACACGCGCTTGGTGATTTCGGCAGGCGATTGCCCGGCGATTTTCAGCCCAAAGCCCAGATTGGCGCGCACGTCCATATGCGGATAAAGCGCATAGTTCTGGAACACCATCGAGATGTTGCGCTTGCGCGGCGGCAGGTCGTTCACCACGGTTCCGCCGATTTTCACCAGCCCGCCTGTGATATCCTCCAGCCCGGCGATCATGCGCAAGGTGGTGGATTTGCCGCAACCGGACGGGCCGACCAGCACGACGAATTCCTGATGCGCGATGGCCAGATCAATGCCATGCACCACGCCGACCGCGCCGTATTTCTTGACCACTTTTTCCAGCGTGATTTCCGCCATGTCTTATCCTTTCACGCCGCCGAAGGTCAGCCCGGCAATCAAGTGTTTCTGCACGATGAAGGTCAGGATCAGTGCGGGGATGATGATGATCACCGCCATCGCACACATGCCTGCCCAGTCGATGGTGAATTGCGCGGTGAAGTCCAGAAGGCCCACCGGCAGGGTTTTGGAATCGGTGGAACGGGTCAGCTGGCTGGCCAGCGCAAATTCGTTCCACGAGGTCAGGAAGGCGAACACCCCGGCCGATGCGATGCCGGAACGGGCCAGCGGGAATTCGATTTTCCAGAAGGCCTGCCAGCGGGTGCAGCCATCCACCTGCGCTGCCTCTGACAGCGACAGCGGGATTTGCCGGAAGAAGCCGTCGATCAGCCAGATGGTAAAGGGCACGTTCAGGCTGACATAGACGATGATCAGGCCAAGTTTCGTGTCGATCAGGCCAAGGCGGCTCCATATCATGAAGATCGGCAAGGATAGCGCGATGCCGGGCACGGTGCGGAACAGCATCAGGCCCAGAAACAGCGCACCCTTGGCGCGAAAGCGGAACCGGGCAAAGGCGTAGCCGCCTGCCATGCCGACACCCAGCGCGATCAGGGTCGAGGTTAGCGCGATGATCAGCGAGTTGGTGAAATAGGCGGGCACCGGAATGGCGATCTGTTCCGCGCCCCAGCCGAAGATCTTGCCGAAATTGTCCAGGGTCAGTTCCTGTGGCACCCAGATCGGCGGTTTGGCCAGAATCTCGCGATTGGGGCGGAAGCCGGACAGCATCACCCACAGGCCCGGCACGCACATCACCAGCATCAGCAGAAACGTGGCAAGCCAGAGGCCGATTGCCTTGAGGCGTTTCGAGCCTTGGGATTCGACAGTCGCGCTCATTGCACACCCCCCATGAACCGGCGGGCGGCCAGCAGTTTGCGGTAGAAGTAATAGGTGAACAGGATCGACAAGATGGTCGAGACGAAGGCCATGGCGTTGGCCATACCCATCTTGGAGTTCTCGTATCCGGTGCGGGCAATCAGTGTCCACAAAAGCTCGGTTCGCCCTGCCGGGCCGCCGCCTGTCATGACTTTCACGATGTCATAGGCGCGGGCAACGTCGAGGCTGCGGATGGTCATGGCGATGTAGGCAAAGGGCATCAGGAAGGGCAGGGTGATGTGGCGGAACACCTGGAAGGCGTTGCAGCCATCGACGCGGGCGGCTTCCAGCGGGTCGCGCGGCATGGCGAAAAGCCCGGCCAGCAGGAGGATGGCAAAGACCGATGTGCTCATCCATACCTCGGCGAAGATGATCGAGAACATCGCCAGTTTGCCATCCACCAGCCAGGGGATCGCCTGATCGGTCAGGCCAAGGCTTTGCAGGGCGTTGTTCAGGATGCCGATGTTGTCGTTGAAGATGAACTTGAACTGAAAGCCGACGAGGATCGGCGAAAACATCATGGGAAACATCATGATGGTGCGCAAGCCGCGCTGGCCCCAGGTGATCTTGTTGATCAGCAATGCGATGCCCAGACCCAGCGCGAATTCGACGTTCAGCGCGATGGTCAGGAACAACACCGTGCGGCCGAAGGGAATCCAGAAAGCGGAATCGGTCAGCAGCCGGGCATAGTTGCGAAAGCCGATGAAGCTGTGGATCGTCTGCGGTTTGGTCAGTTGATAGGGCGTCATGCTGGTCCAAAGCGAAAACACCAGCGGCACGGCCACCACGAACAGCATGATGATCATGGCCGGGGCCAGCAACAGAAAGGGCGTCATTTCGGGGCGCCGGGTGGTGAAGGCTTTGATCATTGAAACATCCAGTTGGGGCCGTTCTGGGGGCGGAGCCGATCGTCGCTGCCACGGGCGGCGCATGCATAGGTTTTCCGATGGATCTGGCTCAATCGCAACCTGAACCGCCTTGGGGGACCGGCGCGGAGGGGGAGTGCCCCCGCGCCGGACTGTCGGGCCGAATTGTCGAGCTTAGTTGTATCCGGCGTCGTGCATGATGGTTGCGGCCTCTGCCTGCGCCGCATCAAGCGCCTCTTTCGCGGTCATGTCGCCGACAATTGCGGCCTGCAGTTTCGGCCACAGCACGTTGGACACCTCGATCCATTCCGGAATCAGTGGCGGGGTGAAGGCGTCTTCGGCCATCGAGGCCTGGAAAGTCTCCAGCACTTCAACGCCATAGGTGTTGCCCGATGCCGCGAATTCCGCCTTGATGTCATCCCAGACCTTGGTGCGGGTCGGCAGCAGGCCTTTGCGGGCCTCGACCATCTGGTTGTCGTAAGAGGTCAGGAAGGTCAGGAAGGACGCAGCGGCTTCTTTGTTGTCGCAGGTTTCGGTGATCGAGAAGCTGTGCGACCCCGCCCAACCAGTACGCTTGCCACCCGAGCCTTTCGGGGCGCGGATGATGCCGACGTTGCCTGCAACCTTGGAGTTGGCCGGATCGTTGAAATACGAGGCCCAGCCGCCCCAATCCAGATCCATCGCGACCGAGCCGGAACCGAAGCCAAGCCCGGTGTCATCCCAGGTGTAGTTCGGCACGCCTGCGGGAACGGCCTTGGCGTTGTAGAGATCGACGAAGAATTGCAGCGCCTGAACGCCCGCCTCGGAATTGAAGGTGGGATTCCATTTGTCGTCGAACATGGCACCCCCATCGGCCACCAGCATTTCATAGAAACGCCCGGTGATCGCCTCGTCCTTGCCGACGAACTGGAAGCCGTAGAAATCCGGCGGGTTCGAGAAGAACATCGCCTGATCCTTGACCTGGTCCCAGGTTTCCGGCGGGGCCAGATCGTAGCCGTATTTCTCTTTGAACGCGGCCTTCTTGGCGTCGTCCGCATAAAGCGACTTCTGGTAGAACAGGTTGGACACGTCGGAATGGCGCGGCAGTTGCACAAGGCGGCCATTGACGGTGGATTGCTGAATGACCAGCGGCACGAATTCGGCCAACACCTCTGGCGCGATCAGGGTGTTCAGATCGGCGTAGATGTCGCCATATTGCGGCGCGAAAGAGGTGTGGTTCGACCCTACGCACCAATCCAGCGTGCCTGCGGCGATGTCTTGCTTGATTTCCTTGTCCAGTTCGAAGTGGTTCTTGCGGGACAGGATCTCTACCTTGGCGCCGGTGGCTGCCTCCCATTTCGGGATCTCGGCGTAGAGC
>CAMFLG010000291.1 GCA_945957495.1 uncultured Pseudorhodobacter sp.
CACCACGGCAGCCCCGACCCACAGCACCGTCACCAGAACCCCGATGGCCAGCGCCAGCCGTGCCTGCAGCGATCTCATGCGCTGCCCAGCCGATAGCCCAGCCCGCGTTCCGTCTCGATGATGCGCGCGCCCAGCTTTTTGCGGATGCGGCTGACGTGAACCTCGACCGTGTTGCTTTCAACCTCGGTTTCAAAGGAATACAACTGATCCTCCAACTGCCGCTTGGACAACAACTGCCCCGGGCGCTGCAGAAATGCCTCGAACAGCACCCATTCGCGCGCGGTCAGCGGCACGGGCTTTCCGGCAAGCGTCACGCTGCGCGCGGCCAGATCAACCTCAACCGCGCCCAAGGCGATCTGCGGATTGGGATTGCCCGCATAGCGTCGCGCCACCGATCCGATCCGCGCCGAAAGCTCGGCCAGATCGAAGGGCTTGACCAGATAATCATCAGCCCCGGCGTTCAGCCCGTTGATGCGGTCCGAAACCTGATCCAGCGCGGTCAGAATGATCACCGGCGTCACATCGCCCCGGCTGCGCAGTGCCTTCAGGAACGGCACGCCCAGCCCATCGGGCAACATCAGGTCCAGCAGAATCAGATCATAGCCTGTCGTCGCCATCGCCTCGCGCGCCATGTCCAGCCGCATCATCCAATCCACCGAATGGCCATCGGCGGCGATCTGGTCGCGCACCGCCGCCCCCAGCGCACTGTCGTCCTCGATCAGCAAGATCCGCATCGGCTTCCCCTTGGTTCGCCCCAGCGTCGTCGCATGGCGGCCTGACGGCAAGCTGAACCATGCGCCCGCACACGCTTCAGGCAGGCGTAAGCTTCAATTGCTATCCCCGCCCGCAACGGCCAGACCCCGGCCCTGAATCAGAGAGCGGCCCATGCCACGTTACTTTCCCAAATCCCTTCCCCTGTTTGGCCTTGCCACCGCCGCCATGCTGTTCGGCAGCGCGGTTCTGGCCGACAGTGACGATTGCGCCGTGCCGATGGCCGATTGGCAACCGCGCGAGGCGGTCAGCCAGATGGCCGCCGAACATGGCTGGACGGTCCGCCGCATCAAGATCCACGACGGATGCTACAAAATCTACGCCCAGGACACGCAGGGCCGCCCGGTAGAGGTTAAGGTCAACCCGTCCACCCTGCAGATCCTGGAGATCGAGATCGAGGACGGCCCCGATCACGACGACAGCGACGGCAAGCCCCTCGGCGGCGCTGAGAACGATTGAACGCCCGCGGCCCACACCCGGCGACTTCCTGACAGCAAGCTGAACACGATTTCCCGAACGCTTCAGGCTCTGATCAGAAACACATGGCATTTCGGGCCACAGAAATACGAAACATGAGGTTCCCCGATGAAGACCACGCTTCCCCTGCTTGCCCTTGCTGCGGCCCTGTTCGCAGGGCACGCCATAGCCGCAACCGCCATCCGTCTGCCCGCTGCCCCCGCCGCGACGGAACCGGCCGATCAGATCGTTCTGATCGACAGCGATGATGATGAAGAGGGCGGCAAGGGCAATGGCTGGATCTTTGCCTTTGGCAGCGATGACGACGACGAGGAAGAGGCTGCTGCCTGTGCCACCGGCACCGATGCCACCAACCCGCAAGGCTGCCTGCCTGCCAATGCGCCGATGGCCGACCCGAACGCGCCGCCCCCCGCCAATGGCCTGTTCGGTGGCGCCCAGCCGCCCAAGGCCCAGATCAATTGATCCCAAATCGGCGCGGGGGAACCCCTGCGCCAACCCCCTGAATATCTGGAGTTTCTGATGAAATCGCTTCTCGCTTCGCTTGCCCTGACCACCGCGCTCACCGTTCCCGGCCTTGCTTTGGCCAAGCCGGTCACTCTGACCGCCGACCTGAACGCCTATGGCGGGCAAAACGCCTTCCTCGTCATCTATGCGACCGATGCCTCGGGCGCCTATGCCGGCACCCTTTGGATGGCGGGGGGCAAGACCCGCTACTATCAACACCTGTCCAACTGGTACAACGCCACCAACGGCAGCATGGCGGAAATCGCCGGCATCACCGGCGCAAGCGTCGGCTCTGGCCGCACGCTGCAGATCAGTCTGGATCTGGCCGACACGCTGTTTGACGCAGGCTACACCCTGCACATCGACGCCGCCGTCGAAGACATGCGCGAAAGCCCGAATGACGTGAAAGTGCCGCTGACCACGGCGGGCGCGGGCAAGCCGGTTGCAGGCCGTCGCTACGTCTCGTCCTTCAGCTACAGCTTCTAAGACAGAGGTTCCGATGATCCGCCGCCTTCACCGCTGGCCCGGCCTCTTTGCCGCAGCCTTGCTGATAGTCCTGTCGCTAAGCGGTGCGGCGCTGTCCGTGCTGAACGCGGTCGAACGGGCCGCCGCCCCGCAGGCGGCGCAAACACAGACCGTGGCAGAGCTTGCCACTCAAATTCTGGTCAATCACCCCGGGGTGGAACAGATCAAACGCGCGCCCTCGGGCAAGATCACCGCCTACTGGTTCGATGCGGGCACGCCCGGCGCGGCGCTTGTTGATCCGCAAACCGGGCAAGACCTCGGCTCTGCCGATCCGTCGCAACTGCAGCTTTGGCTGACCGATCTGCACCGCGCGTTGTTTCTGGGCGACGCGGGGCGCATCGCAACGGCGCTGGGAGCCATGGCCATGCTGATCCTGGCGCTGTCCGGCACGGCCCTTGTGGCGCGGCGCATGGGCGGCTGGCACCGTTGGTTCAGCCGGTCGCGCGGGCCTTTGCCCGGGCGCATCCACCTGGAACTGACCCGCTTCGCCGTGGCAGGGCTGACACTTTCTGCCCTGACCGCCCTGTGGATGACGGCCTCGACCTTTGCCTTTCTGCCCGATGTGGGCATCGACCCGGCCATTCCCGCCGATGTCAGCGGCCAGATGGGCGCGGCCCCTGCGGCCATACCGCTGCTGCGCGACACCACCGTTTCCACCCTGCGCGAGCTGACCTTCCCCTATCCCGATGATCCGACCGATGTTTTCACCCTGAAAACCGATACCGGCACGGCACTTATGGATCAGGGCAATGGCCAGACACTGGTGCAGTCCCCGCTGACCGGCTGGCAGCGCGTCAGCGAGACGATCTACATGCTGCACACCGGGCAGGGGGCCGCCGTTCTGGGCCTGATCCTGGGGGCAATGGCGCTGGCCATTCCGGGCATGGCGGTGACGGGCTGGCTGATCTGGCTGGCCGGGCGCCGCTCGCGTCCGCGTATCCGGCACAACGCCGCCGCTGCCGCTGCCGAAACCATCCTCTTGGTCGCCAGCGAAGGCGGCAGCACCTGGGGTTTTGCCGCAACCCTGCACGATGCCCTGCGTGCGGCGGGTCAAAAGGTACACGCCGCACCCCTGTCGGGCTTTGATCCCGCCCTTTACGCCCACGCCCGCCGCATCGTGATCCTTGCCGCCACCTATGGCGATGGCGAGCCTCCGGCCGCCGCCAAGGGATTTCTGACCCAACTCTCCGGCCTTGCCCATGCGCCCAAGCTGCCGCTGGCGGTTCTGGGCTTTGGCGACCGCAGCTTCCCGCATTTCTGCGGCTTTGCCCGCCAGATCACCGAGGCTGCCGCCGAAAAAGGCTGGGCTACACTGTTGCCGATGGACAGCGTTGATCGCCAGTCGCCGCAGGATTTCGCCCGCTGGGGCCGCGATTTCGGCGCAGCCATCGGTTTGCCGCTGGACTTGGCGCACATGCCCGTCACCCCCGCAACGCAAGGCCTGACGCTTTTGTCCCGGCAGGATTTCGGGGCCGAGGTGCAGGCCCCCACCGCCATCCTGCGCTTTGCCTTGCCGCAGGCGTCGCTGTGGCAACGGCTGACCGGCCGGGGATTCCCCCGCTTTGCGGCAGGCGATCTGATTGGAATTCTGCCCGAGGGATCGCAGGTGCCACGGTTCTACTCGCTGGCCTCTGCCACCGCCGATGGCTTTGCCGAGATTTGCGTGCGCAAACATCCCGGCGGGCTAAGCTCGACCCAGTTGCTGGATCTTGCACCGGGCGACAGCATCCACGCCTTTGTGCGCCGCAACCCGGGGTTCCGCCCCAAGCCAGGCCTCAACCCGGTCATCCTGATCGGCGCGGGCACCGGCATCGGCCCCTTGGCAGGCTTTGTTCGCGCCAACGCCCGCCAACGCCCGATGCACATGTTCTTCGGCGCGCGCCACCCGGACAGCGATTCGCTTTATGCCGATGACCTTGCCACTTGGGCAAGCGAAGGCAGGCTGACCACCCTGACCCGCACCTTCTCGCGCAGCGCCGACCGGCTTTATGTGCAGGACGCCCTGCGCCGCGACGCCGCCCGCCTTGCCCGCCTCATCGGCGAGGGCGCCCAGGTGCTGGTTTGCGGCGGGCGCGACATGGCCGCAGGCGTCAGTGCCGCGCTGACCGAAATCCTGGCCCCGATGAACCTGACCCCCGCCACCCTGAAGGCGCAGAACCGCTATGTCGAAGATGTATACTGATCTGACACGTTACGCCCTGAATGGCGCCACCATGGGCACCCACTGGTCAGCGCTGTTCTACACCGATGCCGCCTTTGATCCTGCGCCGCTGCAGATCGCGCTGCAGGCCGCCGTGGATCAGGTCGATACGCAGATGACCACATGGCGACCCGACAGCGCCCTGATGCGCCTGAACGCCGCCCCGATGAACGCATGGGTTCAGGTGCCGCCCGCCCTGATGGCGGTTCTGGCGACGGCGCTGCAGGTGGGCCGCGCCACCGGCGGCGCGTTCGAAATCGCCATGGGCGACGCCATCGCCGCCTGGGGCTTTGGCCCCGCCGCCGCCGATAAAGACCGCATCCGCTCTGCCCGCAACAAACGCCGCCGCCCCTCCTTCGACAGTCTGGAACTGGAT
>CAMFLG010000292.1 GCA_945957495.1 uncultured Pseudorhodobacter sp.
CGGTAGGCGATGGTGCCAAGCCGCAGATCAAGACTGGCGGGTTGGATCTGGGCCGGGATGATGGCGGGATCGGCGGCCAGCGCCCCCGTTTCGATCAGATGGCGCAGGGATTGCGCGGGAAGGATACCGGGCTGCATCATTTGCCACCTTTTGAAACAGAACCGCCCGCAAGGCCCAAAAGCCTGCGGGCGGTTTTGATAATGGTCGGGCCAGAGAGATTCGAACTCTCGACCTCCCGCCCCCCAGACGGACGCGCTAACCAGACTGCGCTATGGCCCGACACGCGGTCTTCATACTGATATTCCAAGCGGGAGCAAGCAGGAAAGCGCAAGGGATGATCAGGGCGTTGCGGTCAGGCGGGCCTGCAACGCCACCAGCCGCCGATGCAGCGCCGTGAATGCGGCGCCATTGGCCTGAACCGCCGCCTTGGGCAGGGCGCGCAGACGGCTGGGCAGGGGCTGGTCGGCAGCGGGCAGGACCGGTTCAGCCGACGCGGCATCTTCATCGTCGCTGTCGGGCGCAAATTCCACCGAGTCGGGCAGGCTGACGGTATAGGGCGGCTTGAACACCGACTCGAGCTTCGCCTCTTTGGCCTCGACCGGTTCGGTTGGATAGGCCAGATCGAACAGCGACGGCGTTTCATCAGCGGCAGGCGGGGCTTTCTTGGCCATATGTACAGGTTCCACGCGGCGCAGCGCCGTCTCAAGGGCAACAACCGTTGCGGATTCGGCCACGTCGCTTGGGACGGCCTCATCATCCAGCAGGCCGAAATTGGCGTTCAGGGCGGCTTCGAGTGCTGCTTCGGCATCCAGATCGGCGTCATCGGGCGTCAGATCGCCCGCGAGGGCCGCCACATGGCGCACACCCTGTTCGCGCAGGATTTTCTGCACGCCACGGATGGTCAGACCTTCTTCGTGCAGCAGGCGTTTGATTCCGGAAATCAGCGCCACATCGCTGGGCCGGTAATAGCGCCGCCCGCCCGCCCGTTTCACCGGGCGGATTTGCGGAAAGCGCGTTTCCCAGAACCGCAGCACATGCGCCGGGGTTTCCAGATGATCTGCCACTTCGGAAATGGTGCGGAAGGCGTCCGGCGACTTGTCCACCCGCGGGCCCCCGTGCTTTAGCGTTTCTTGCCGACGGCGACGCGGTCTTTCATCAGATGCGACGGGCGGAAGGTCAGAACGCGGCGCGGGCTGATCGGAACCTCATCACCGGTTTTCGGATTGCGGCCAACGCGGGCCGATTTGTCGCGCACCGAGAAGGTGCCGAAGGACGAGATCTTGACCGCCTCGCCCGAGGCCAGGGCATCGGACATGTGCTGCAGCACCGCCTCTACCAGATCGGCCGATTCGTTGCGGCTAAGGCCGACTTCGCGGAAAACCGCCTCGCTCAGGTCCATGCGTGTGAGAGTCTTTTCGCTCATCATATCCCCCCCGGGTTTTTTGGCAGGATGCGCGCGATAAAATTGCGAGTCAATAACAGGGGCTTGGGGGACGTTCTTAAATATGCGTTTCAGCGCCTTACCAGCGCAAAACCACCGAGCCCCAGGCCAATCCGCCGCCGATTGCCTCTGTTACCAGCAGATCGCCGGGCTTGA
The DNA here is from genome assembly GCA_945957495.1 of uncultured Pseudorhodobacter sp. Classification (GTDB taxonomy): domain Bacteria; phylum Pseudomonadota; class Alphaproteobacteria; order Rhodobacterales; family Rhodobacteraceae; genus Cypionkella. The sequence continues at coordinate 1,598 of CAMFLG010000292.1, forward strand.
TCTGGCCCCGGGCGCGACCCACCGACAGCGCAAGGGGAATCGATGCCGCCGAGGTGTTGCCGTGATCCTGCACGGTGACGACCACATGATCCATCGGCACCTGCATGCGTTTGGCGGTGGCCTCGATGATGCGGATGTTGGCCTGATGCGGCACGATCCAATCGACATCGCCGCCAGTCAGGCCGATTTTCGCAAGCGAGGCGTGGGCGGTTTCGGCCAGTTTTTCGACGGCGTGGCGGAAAACCTCTTTGCCTTCCATGCGCAGATGGCCGGTGGTTCCGGTGGAGGTGCCGCCATCGACATAAAGCAGATCGCGGAAACGGCCGTCGCTGTGAATGTCGGTGGCAAGGATGCCGCGATCGGCGGTGGTGCCGTCGCCCTGTTCGGCGGCGAGGATTAACGCACCCGCGCCATCGCCGAACAGCACGCAGGTCGAGCGGTCTTTCCAGTCCATCAGGCGGGAAAAGGTTTCGGCGCCGATCACCAGAACCCGGTTGACCTGACCAGAGACGATCAGGGCATTGGCGGTGGTCAGGGCATATACAAAGCCCGCGCAGACGGCTTGCACGTCAAAGGCAAAGCCGTTGGTCATGCCAAGGCCGTTCTGAATCATCGTGGCGGCAGAGGGGAAGGTCAGATCGGCGGTCGAGGTGGCGACGATGATCGCGTCGATGTCAGAGGCCAGAAGCCCGGCATCGGCAAGGGCTGCCTGTGCGGCGCGGATGCCCAGATCGGATGTGGTCTGGCCTTCGGCGGCATAGTGGCGACGTTCGATTCCCGACCGGGTCTTGATCCACTCGTCGGTGGTATCCACCAGCGTTTCAAGTTCAGAGTTCGGCACGACGCGTTCCGGCAGATAATGCCCGACGCCCTTTACAACGGCGCGTGTTGTCATTCGCTGGTCTTTGCCTCCGCCCCAACCGAAACGGCATCCTGCCCCGCCCGCCCGGTGGATGCAACCCGTGCCGCGAGCCGTTCCAGAAAGCCTTTTTCAGACAGGTTATAGGCCATGGTGATCGCCGCGGCGACGCCGGTGGCATCTGCAGAGCCGTGTGATTTTACCACGGTGCCGTTCAGACCCAGAAACACGCCGCCGTTTGATTCGCGCGGGTCCATCCGGCGTTGCAGGCGTTTGAGCGAGTTCATCGCCAGCAGCGCCGCGAATTTCGACATGATCCCTGCATTGAACGCCTGCCGCATGAAATGCGACACCAGACGCGCGGTGCCTTCGGCGGTTTTCAGGGCGATGTTGCCGGTAAAGCCGTCGGTCACAATGACATCAACGCGATCGGAGGGAATGTCGCTGCCTTCGACGAAGCCGACGAAGTCATAGCCCCCGGCCTCGGCCGCGGCGGCCATCTGGGCGTGGGCAAGATGCAGTTCGGCGCGGCCCTTGTGTTCTTCGGTGCCGACGTTCAGCAGGCCGACGCGGGGTTTCGTGAGCTTCAGCCCGTTGCGGGCATAAGAGGCGCCCATCGTGGCATATTGCAACAGATCGGTCGCCTCGGCTTTGATATCGGCGCCGACATCCAGCATGACGTTGAAGCCGCCGGGATTGCGCGAGGGCCAGTGGCAGATGATGGCAGGGCGGTTTACACCCGGCAGTTTGCGCAGGCGGATCATCGACACCGCCATCAGCGCGCCGGTGTTGCCGCAAGACACGGCAACGCGCGCCTCGCCTTCCTTTACCGAATCGATGGCCGACCACATCGAGGTGCCAAGGCCGTGACGCATCACCTGGCTCGGCTTGTCCTGCATGGTAACGACCCGGGGCGCATGCCGCAGGGTCACGCGCGCAGCCAAGGCCTGTTCGCGTGCCAATAGCGGCGCTAGCTGTGCCTCGTCGCCGTGCAGGATGAAATGTGCGTCGGGCAAGGCGACAGCAGAAAGCACTAGACCGGCGACAACAGCACCCGGTCCGCGATCTGATCCCATCGCATCAACAGAAATCACGATGCCGCTTGCACCAAGGTCGGACGGAGTTTCAGTTCCGGTTGCCATGGCGCAGGCTGGTCAAGGGGCGGCTTACGCCGCGTCCTCGTCGATTTCGATCGCTTTGGTCGCCACGACTTCACGGGCGTCATAGTGACCGCAGGACGGGCACACATGATGCGGGCGCTTCAGTTCGCCACAGTTGGTGCAATCTTGCGGGTTGCCAGCAACCAAAGCGTCGTGAGAACGGCGCATGTTGCGACGCGAAGAGGTGGTGCGGTTCTGCGGGACAGCCATGTCTCGACCTCGAATAGTGGGGGACAGGCCCCTGTTTTTACTTTGATTTCAGAACCTTATCACGCAAAAACCGGCTGCGCAGCAAAGTCCTCAATGAGGCGCGGAACATAGTCAGATTCCCGCCACGCGCAAGCCCTTTTCTGCATCAGGCGATCAATCCTGTCAAACATCGGATTCGCCGGGCTTTTTCAGCTTTTCCGCCAGACCCGCCAGACCTGCAAAAGGCTTCAGGCTTTCGCTGGTCAGGGGCGCCACGCCGGGGGCGGCGAAGGCGGCCTCGCCGAATTCAGCGCCGCGCGCGCGGGGATAAAGCGGCAGGGCAAGCGCCAGCGCCTCGATCGCGATGGCGGCGATGTCGATGATCTCGGGCATCGCCTCGGTGTCTTCGGCGGGGATTTCCAACTCGTCCGCGTCAGGTTCAACGTAATCCTGCACAAAGCGGCGTTCGCTTTGATCGGACAGCGTGCTGTGAACCGGCGCCAACGTCACCGAACAGGGCTGCACCACATGCGCCGCAAGATCGGCGCGCATCACGACATCGCTGCGCCCGCTGGGGCTGAGATCGCCCTTGAAGGTGAACTCTGGCAAGTCGATCAGATCCAGCGCCTGCGCAATTTGCGCGCGCTCGGCCGCATCGGGGCGGAAATTGAACCGCAGGGTCTTGCGGCCCGAAACGGCGGCGCTGCGAAAGGGCAGGCTGGGCAGGGGCAGGCTTGCCGGAGCTGGATCTTGTTCGGTCATGGCTTCTCCCCTTGGGTTTGCAAATAATCCGCCGATTTCCACGCCTTTGACGCAGAAGGCCGCCCGCGCGCCGCGTTCCTTTCTTGAACAGAACCGCGTCCTTCTGTAAGCCGGAGCCTGACGGCGCTTGGCATACCGACCGCATCTGATCCGATACTGGGCCGACAGGTCTGGTGCAAGAGCAGGATGTGAGTTTGGAAAGAAGCTCCACTCAGGCGAGGGCAGAATGGCCGACAGTTTCGGAACGGCGGGTGTTGGTGCCATTGGCCGCGCGTTGCGTCTTGT
>CAMFLG010000293.1 GCA_945957495.1 uncultured Pseudorhodobacter sp.
CTCTACGTCTCGTGGGCTCGGAGATGTGTATAAGAGACAGGGAACACACAGCGCGCAATGCCTCCAGCCGCTGTGTCTTGTCGTAAAACCGATGCTCCCACCCGGGGTTCATCGCCGTCAGCTTTGCCACGCATTCGGCAAAGTGCGGCGGCAACGCTGCCTTGTCTTCGGTGGTCTGCCACAGGATGCGGGGGATGTAGGGCTGATCCTTCGCAACCGGGTCTGGCACAACGCCGGGCTTCAGAAACGATGACATTTCCAATCCTTACTCTGCAAGACAACCCACCTGGCCAACCCGAAAACACCAACACCGCCCGCTTCAAGGCTTATAGGATACCGCCAAGACATGACAATATGCCAAAACCAAAAGCCCCCCGGTTTGATCCGGAGGGCCTTTGTCTTGCCTTGCCGACGATTACTCGTCGCGGCTTTCGAACACGTCCGACATCGCCGGCGCTGCGGGCATCGCCACCGGGGCGGCCAGGGCTGCGGCAACCTCGGCCTCGGACCGGCGGGCTTCGATCACGGTGGTATCGCGATCGGCTGCGATGCCTTTCACCACACGGGTTGCCCCGCCGGTGCCTGCCGGGATCAGACGGCCGACGATGACGTTCTCTTTCAGACCAACCAGCTTGTCGCGCTTGCCCTGCACCGAAGCTTCGGTCAGCACCCGCGTGGTTTCCTGGAACGACGCCGCCGAGATGAAGCTGCGGGTCTGCAGCGACGCCTTGGTAATGCCCAACAGGATCGGCTCTGCCGTGGCCTGACGCATGCCATGCAACGCCGCCTTGTCGTTGGCTTCGTCCAGTTCGAACTTGTCGACGTTTTCGCCTTTCAGCAGCGTCGTTTCGCCCGAATCCAGCACTTCGAACTTTTGCAGCATCTGCCGCACGATCACTTCGATATGCTTGTCGTTGATCTTCACGCCTTGCAGACGGTACACGTCCTGCACTTCGTCGATCATGTAGTTGGCCAGTGCCTCGACACCCAAGATCCGCAGGATGTCATGCGGCGCCGGGTTGCCGTCCATGATGTAGTCGCCCTTCTGCACGAAGTCGCCTTCCTGCACCGGGATGTGCTTACCCTTCGGCACCATGTATTCGACGGCCTGGATCGTCTCGTCGGTCGGTTCGATGGTGATGCGGCGCTTGTTCTTGTAGTCCTTGCCAAAGCGCACATAGCCGTCGATTTCGGCGATGATCGCGTGATCCTTCGGACGACGGGCCTCGAACAGTTCCGCCACGCGGGGAAGACCCCCGGTGATGTCCTTGGTCTTGGCACCTTCGCGCGGAATACGCGCCACAACGTCGCCGGGCACCAGCTCCTGACCGTCTTCAACCGACAGAATGGCGTCCACCGACATCGGATAGGTGATCGGGTTGCCAGAGTCGCCGCGCACAGGTTCGCCCGTGACCGGGTCGTACACGATGACTTCGGGCTTCAGATCGCCACCCTTGGGGGCAGAGCGCCAGTCCGACACGATCTTCTGCGTCATACCCGTCGCTTCGTCGGTGTCCTCGCGCACCGAGATGCCCGAGATCAGATCCTTGAACCGCGCAACCCCCGCCTTTTCGGCGATGATCGGCAGGGTGTAAGGATCCCATTCGAACAGCTTGGTGCCACGTTTCACCATCGCGCCGTCTTTGGCGTGCAGTTTCGCGCCGTAAGACAGTTTGTGAACCGCGCGGTCTTGCCCGGCCTCATCCACGATGGCGATCGACATGTTCCGCCCGATCACGATCTGCTCGCCTGCGGCGTTCGACAGAAGGTTGGCGTTGCGGAACTCGATCTTGCCCTCTTGGCTGGCTTCCAGGAACGACTGCTGGCCACCCTGCGCAATACCGCCGATGTGGAACGTCCGCATCGTCAGCTGTGTGCCCGGTTCGCCAATCGACTGCGCGGCGATGATGCCGACAGCTTCGCCCTGGTTCACCAAGGTGCCGCGTGCAAGGTCACGACCATAGCACATCGCGCAGACGCCTTCTTCGGCGTCGCAGGTCAGCGGGCTGCGGATGCGGGCCGAAGACACACCAGAGTTGTGGATCAGGTCGGCACGACGTTCGTCGATCAGCTCGCCGCGCGCCACCAGCACTTCACCGGTCAGCGGCACAACAATATCGTCCGCCGCCACACGGCCCAGCACACGCTCGGCCAGCGATTGCACGACTTCACCATCGTTCACCGCAACATCGGCGGTGATGCCGCGGTCGGTGCCGCAATCATGCTGACGCACGATGCAGTCCTGTGCCACGTCCACCAGACGGCGGGTCAGATAGCCAGAGTTCGCGGTTTTCAACGCGGTATCCGCAAGGCCCTTCCGGGCGCCGTGGGTCGAGTTGAAGTATTCCAGAACCGTCAGGCCCTCTTTGAAGTTCGAGATGATCGGCGTTTCGATGATCTCGCCGTTCGGCTTGGCCATCAGGCCGCGCATCCCGCCCAGCTGTTTCATCTGCGCCGGCGAACCCCGTGCCCCAGAGTGCGACATCATATAGACCGAGTTCGGCTCTTTTTCCGCGCCGATGCTGTCGTAATGCACGGCAGAGATCGAAGCCATCATGTCGGCTGCAACCTTGTCCGAACACTTGGACCAGGCATCAACCACCTTGTTGTACTTCTCGCCCTGCGTGATCAGGCCGTCCATATACTGCTGTTCGAACTCTTTCACCTGATCGCGCACTTCGTTGACGATCGGCCATTTGGTGTCCGGGATCAGCATGTCGTCCTTGCCGAACGAGATGCCTGCCTTGAACGCCTCTTTGAAGCCCAGCCCCATGATCTGATCGCAGAAGATCACCGATTCCTTCTGACCGCAGTAGCGGTAGACGGTGTCGATGACGGTCTGCACGTCTTTCTTCCGCAACAGGCGGTTCACCAGATCGAACGGTGCTTTCGCGTTCAGCGGCAGAAGGTTGCCCAGACGCAGACGGCCGGGGGTGGTTTCGAACCGTTTCCAGACGATGTTGCCGGTCTCATCGACCTGACGCAGGCGGCCCTGAATCTTGGCATGCAGATGCACCGCACCGGCAGCCAAGGCGTGTTCCACCTCGTCAATATCGGTAAAGACCATGCCTTCGCCGGTCATGCCTTTGCGTTCCATGGTCGTGTAATACAGACCCAGAACCATATCCTGCGACGGAACAATGATCGGCGCGCCGTTGGCGGGCGACAGAACGTTGTTCGTGGACATCATCAGCACGCGGGCTTCCAGCTGCGCTTCAAGGCTCAGCGGAACGTGAACAGCCATCTGGTCGCCGTCGAAGTCGGCGTTGAAGGCCGAACAGACCAGCGGGTGCAATTGGATTGCCTTACCTTCGATCAGGATCGGTTCAAACGCCTGAATCCCCAGACGGTGCAGCGTCGGCGCACGGTTCAACAGAACCGGGTGTTCGCGGATGACTTCATCCAGAATATCCCAAACCTCGGGACGTTCCTTTTCCACCAGCTTTTTCGCCTGCTTCACGGTCGAGGAAAGGCCTTTGGCCTCCAGCCGCGAATAGATGAACGGCTTGAACAGTTCGAGCGCCATCTTCTTCGGCAAACCGCACTGATGCAGCTTCAACTCCGGCCCGGTCACAATGACCGAACGACCCGAGAAGTCCACCCGCTTACCCAAAAGGTTCTGACGGAAGCGGCCCTGTTTGCCTTTCAGCATGTCGGACAGCGATTTCAACGGCCGCTTGTTGGTGCCGGTGATGACACGGCCACGACGGCCGTTGTCGAACAGCGCGTCAACAGCTTCTTGCAACATGCGCTTTTCGTTGCGCACGATGATATCGGGCGCACGCAGTTCGATCAGGCGTTTCAGACGGTTGTTGCGGTTGATGACGCGACGATAAAGGTCGTTCAGGTCAGAGGTCGCAAAACGGCCCCCATCCAGCGGCACCAGCGGGCGCAGTTCCGGCGGGATCACCGGCAGAACCGTCAAGACCATCCATTCCGGGCGGTTGCCGGATTCCAGGAACGACTCAACGATCTTCAGACGCTTGATGATCTTCTTCGGCTTCAACTCGCCGGTGGCCTCTTTCAGGTCCGCGCGAAGCTGTTCTGCGGTCGCCTCAAGATCAATCGCGGCCAGCATTTCGCGGATCGCTTCGGCGCCGATGTTGGCGGTAAAAGCGTCGGCACCATACTGATCCTGCGCGTCCAGATACTCTTCTTCGGTCAGCTGTTGCTGATAGGTCAGGTCGGTCAGACCCGGCTCGATCACCACATAGTTTTCGAAATACAGAACACGTTCCAGATCGCGCAGCGTCATGTCCAGCATCAGGCCGATGCGGCTGGGCAGCGATTTCAGGAACCAGATATGCGCAACCGGGCTGGCCAGTTCGATATGGCCCATCCGCTCGCGGCGGACCTTTTGCAGCGTGACTTCAACGCCGCATTTTTCGCAGACAACGCCGCGATATTTCATGCGCTTGTATTTGCCGCAGAGGCATTCGTAATCCTTGATCGGGCCAAAGATCCGCGCGCAGAACAGACCGTCACGTTCCGGTTTGAACGTGCGGTAGTTGATGGTTTCCGGCTTTTTGATCTCACCGAAAGACCACGACAGGATCCGCTCCGGCGAGGCCAAAGAGATCTTGATTTCGTCGAAAGTCTTGACGGGTGCAACCGGGTTGAACGGGTTGGTCGAGAGTTCCTGGTTCATTTCATACCTTATGAATGGGGGCGGCGGGGGAAGATGGTAGGCGGGCGTAAGCCCGCCCTGCGTAGGTCGGGCTTACGCCCGACTCACGATCACTCTTCCTCCGCATCCAGGAGTTCCATGTTGAGGCCCAAACCACGGACCTCTTTGACAAGAACGTTGAACGATTCCGGCACGCCGGCTTCGAA
>CAMFLG010000294.1 GCA_945957495.1 uncultured Pseudorhodobacter sp.
AAAGACCCCCGCGTGACCGACGAAGCCGTGCGCGCGATGCTGCAGGAATTGGGGGCAGAGTTTCTGCCCTTTGAGGCGCAGGCGTTTGGCCACCATTACCCGCAGGGCAACAAGATCGAGGCGCTGGCCGCCCTGCCCGACGCGCCGTTTCTGTTTCTGGACACCGACACGCTGATCACCGGAGATTTCGCCACGGTGGGGTTTGATTTTGCGCGCCCCTCCGCCTCGATGCGGCGGGAAGGCACCTGGCCCACGCCAGACCTGTACGGGCCGGATTACGCCGATATCTGGAAACTGCTGTATGATCATTTCGGGCTGGACTTCGAAAGCTCGGAAGATCTGAGCCAGCCAGAGAATTACTGGCAGCGGTTCTTGTATTTTAACGCCGGGTGGTTTTTCCATCAAAGCCCCAAGGCCTTTGGCGCGCGGTTTCTGGATTATGCGCGCGAGATCAAGGCCATCGCCTATGAGCGTCTGGTCGGGCAAGAGATTTACCCCTGGCTGGATCAGATTGCCCTGCCATTGGTCATTCATTCCTTTGGCGGCGGGCGTCCGGGGCCCGAATTGGCGGGGTTGGATGGCGATGTGACCTGCCATTACCGCGCCCTGCCCTTGCTTTACGCGCGCGAGGCCGATCATGTCGTCGCGGTGCTGGAAGAGGTGGCAGGCAAAAAGGAACTGCGCCGCATCCTGCGCGATTACGAACCGGCCAAGCTGATGATCTATCAAAATCGTGGTCGCAAGGTGCGGGCGCTGTTTGACCGCAACGACCTGCCGCGCCGCGAACAGGCGATCCGGGGTATCTTGCGCAAGGAAGGTCTGTGGCTGCGCTGAGGTCACATTTTCAGGACCGGTAGCAGAGACAGAATCAACAGCCCCGCCATCGTCCAGTTGAAGGCCCGCAACCGCGCGGGCTGCGCCAGCCAACCGCGTAAGCCGTCGCCAATCGCGGCCCACAAGGCGATGCACGGCAGGTTGACCGCACAAAACACCGCCACCACGACGGCAAGCGAGCCAAGCTCTGCCCCCGGCGCATAGGCTGTGACGGCGCCGATCACCATCATCCAGGTTTTCGGGTTGACCCACTGGAACGCCACGGCCTGGATGAACCGCAGCGGACGGCCCGCCGCCTTGCCGCCTTGGGGGGCCGCCGCATTGGCGATCTTCCAGGCCAGCCACAGCATATAGCCCAGCGACACAGCCTTCAGCAGGATCAGCGCTTGCGGCAGGCTGTGCAGGGTCCCTGTCAATCCCAGACCGAACAGGAAGATCATCGGCGCAAGGCCAAAGCTGACCCCCAGCATATGCGGCACAGTGCGCAGAAAGCCGAAATTGCCACCCGAGGCCAATAGCATCATGTTGTTCGGCCCCGGCGTTACCGAGGTCACAAAGGCAAAGCCGGTCAGGGCAAGAAGCAATTGATGTGTCATGCCGGGCAGTATTGCCGAAGCCGCGCGAAACGGATTGCAAATATGGCGTCCGTTCGGCATATTTTGCAACAAATGACGGTATTGGATGACATTGACCACCGGATATTGCGTGCGCTTGCGCGCGATGGCCGCATTTCAAACCTGCATCTGGCAGAAAAGATCGGCCTGTCGCCCTCTGCCTGCCTGCGCCGGGTGCAGGCGCTGGAAGGTGCGGGCGTGATCACCGGCTACCGGGCGGTGATTGATCCGGTCAAGATCGGCGTAGGCTTTGTCGCCTATGTTACTGTCGGGCTGAACACCCATACAAAAGCCGCACAAGAGGCGTTTGAACGGGGCGTGGCGCGGGCACCGGAAGTGCGCGAGTGTCATAACATCACTGGCACCGTCGAGTACCTCCTGCGGGTCGAGGCGGCGGATCTGGCGGCCTACAAGCATTGGCATACCAATGTGTTGGGCGTGTTGCCGCAGGTGCATGCCATCACCACCTTTGTGGTGATGGACAGCCCGAAGGATGAGCGCGCCTAGACCGCCCCTGCCCGCAGGGTATCGCGCCAGACCAGCACCCGCGCTTTCAAGAGATCATCGCGGGCCATCGGCACCAGATCCGGGTCCAGCCGTTCCAGCACCTCGAACCGGAACCCCTCGCCTTGGGCGGCGACCCAGGCCTTTGTCAGATCGGGCGGAGCGATGCCGTTGGTGCGCAGGGAAAACCGCAGCCGGTTTTCGACGCTGGCTAGGGTTTTGCTGTGCCCGACCCAAAGCGCGTCACCGGGGCCGCGAAAGGCATAGATGCCCGCGTCGGCGACCTGATCCTTATGGGCGGCGCGCGCGGCGCGGCGTTGTTCTTTGTGCATGATGGCCCCTGCCCTTGCGGCTTGACTTATTTTTACCCGGGTATAAATAGCAGCACAGATAGGAGAATGCAATGACCACAGTGACCGCCTTTCATGGCCCCCGGCGTATCGCCACCGGCCCCGCGCCCGAGGTGGCGGCGCTGTTGCGCGTGCAGGGCGGCGATGGCGTACTGGTGTTTGACGATGCCAGCGGAAAGCAGATTGATCTGGACCTGCGCCCCGATGCGCCGCCTGCGCGTGGTCGGCCCAAGCTGGGCGTGACGGCGCGTGAGGTGACGCTGTTGCCGCGCCAGTGGGACTGGTTGGCAGCCCAACCCGGCGGCGCCTCTGCCACCCTGCGGCGTTTGATCGAGGCGGCGCGGCAGGCGCCCCCGTCGGCGCAAGAGCTACAGAAGGCGGCGCGGACGGCGGCTTATCACTTCCTGCACGCGATTGCGGGGGATTTTGCCGGGTATGAGGCGGCGCTGCGGGCGCTGTTTGCAGGCGATGCGACGGGGTTTGCGGCGCAGATCGCGGGCTGGCCAGAGGATATCCGGGACCATGCCCTGCATCTGGCAAAGGACGGGCTGACTGCCTAACCTTTTGGCTGCGCGCTAGTGGGCGAACACGCCGTCAAGGCTGGGGAACCCCTTGATTTCAATCGGGTTTCCCGAGGGGTCGCGGAAAAACATCGTCCATTGCTCGCCCGGTTCGCCCGCAAAGCGCACCGAAGGGGGCAGCACAAACGCCACCCCTGCCGCCGTCAACCGGGCTGCCAGCGCCTGCCAGTCCGGCAGATGCAGCACCACGCCGAAATGTGGCATCGGCACCAGATGCGCGCCAACACGACCCGTGTTGCTGGTGGCAAAGGGCTGGCCCAGATGCAGGCTCAGCTGATGGCCGAAGAAATTGAAATCCACCCAAGTGTCGGTGGACCTGCCCTCGACACAGCCCAGAACCCCGCCATAGAAGGCGCGGGCATCGTCAAGGCTTTCAACGTGCAGCGCGAAATGAAACGGGGTCAGCATGGCCAGGCTCCTGAACTGGCCCGCATGTTAGCCCGGAAGCAGCGCGGCACAAGCCCGAAGGCGGCACCCTGCCGGGGAACAGAGCGGCTGTTATGACGCCAGAAAGAGAATTGTGAAACACGGCATCCTCCCCTACCGTGCCGCCATCGCATTCAAGGAGGACTCGATATGTCGGACATTTTGGGATTTGATACGCTGGCCATTCACGCGGGCACCGCGCCCGATCCGGCGACGGGCGCGCGGCAGGTGCCGATTTACCAGACCACCGCCTATGTCTTTCGCGATGCCGATCACGCCGCGAAATTGTTCAACCTGCAAGAGGTGGGCTATATTTATTCGCGCCTGACCAACCCGACCGTGTCGGCGCTGGCAAATCGGGTCTGCGCGCTGGAAGGCGGCGCGGGGGCGATCTGCTGCTCTTCCGGCCATGCGGCGCAGATCATGGCGCTGTTCCCGCTGATGGGGCCGGGGCTGAACATCGTCGCCTCGTCGCGGCTTTACGGTGGCACCATCACCCAGTTCAGCCAGACCATCAAACGCTTTGGCTGGTCGGCGAAATTTGTCGATACCGAGGATCTTCTGGCCGTCAAACATGCGATTGACGCCAACACCCGGGCGATTTTCTGCGAAACCATCGCCAACCCCGGTGGCTATATCTCTGACCTCGACGCGCTGGCGCGGATCGCCGATCGGGCGGGGATTCCGCTGATCGTCGATAACACCACCGCCACGCCTTACCTCTGCAAGCCCATCGAACATGGTGCGACGCTGGTGGTACATTCGGCCACGAAATACCTGACCGGCAACGGCACTGTTACGGGCGGCGTGGTGGTTGATTCGGGCAAGTTTGACTGGACGGCCTCTGGCAAGTTCCCGTCGCTGTCCGAACCCGAGCCCGCCTATCACGGCCTTGCCTTCCACCCGGCGCTGGGGTCGATGGCCTTCACCTTCCACTCCATCGCCGTCGGTCTGCGCGATCTGGGCATGACGATGAACCCGCAGGGCGCGCATTACACCCTGATGGGGATTGAAACGCTGGGCCTGCGCATGCAGCGCCATATCGAGAATGCCAAGATCGTGGCGGACTATCTGGAGCAAGACCCGCGCATCGAATTTGTGACCTACGCGGGCCTCGCCTCATCCCCCTACAAGAAACGCGCCGAAATGATCGTGCCGAAAGGCGCAGGCGCGCTGTTCACCTTTGCGGTAAAGGGCGGATATGAGGCCTGCGTCAAGCTGGTGGATAATCTGAAGCTGTTCAGCCATGTCGCGAACCTGGGTGATACCCGCAGCCTGATCATCCATCCCGCCTCGACCACCCATCGCCAGCTTGAAGAAGAGGCGCAGATCCGCGCCGGTGCCGCGCCGAACGTGGTACGGGTGTCGATCGGGATTGAGGACGTGCGCGACATTATCGCTGACCTCGATCAGGCTTTGGCCAAAGCCACGGCCTGAGTGAAAAAGGGCGCACGGCAGACCTTAAGGTCTGCCGTGCGCCCTGTCTTGGCTTTGGCCCGGGTTGGCGATGACACGCCCTCCCG
>CAMFLG010000295.1 GCA_945957495.1 uncultured Pseudorhodobacter sp.
GGTGTAGGCTGTGGCGCCCTTGGCCCCTTCGGTGACAAGCACCACCTTGGGCCCCTTGGCAAGGATCGCCTGCGGATCCACCGCGCCATAAAGCCATTCCGAATCCTCATCCGACAGCTTCACGATATCCGCCGCCGCAATCATCCGGTCGATCCGCGCCGTATAGGCCGCGCGATCCTTCACAAAGCTGGGGCGCACATTCGGGTCAATCATCGCCACCCGCAGCCCCGCCTCGCGCAGCATCATCGCCTCCAGCGCCGCGCCGCAGGGTTCTACCGCCAGCCAGATGCCGCCGGTGAAATAGGTGGAAATCGAAGCGGGCAGCACCGGCATATCCGCCAGCGTCATCATCCGCCCGGCGGTGTTTTCGTCGTAAAAGAAATAGCTTGCCGACCCGTTGGTCAGCTTGACGAAGGCCAGCGTGGTAGGCCGGTCTGACACCACCGCATGATCCAGATTGACGTTCGAGGCCCGCAGCGTCTCGCGCAGCACATCGCCCATCAGATCGGTGGAAAGCCCGGTCAGAAACCCCGAATCCGACCCCAGCCGCGCCAGCGCAATCGCGGTGTTCATCACCGCCCCGCCCGCATAGGGGGCAAAACAGGCCTCACCCGCAGGGCTGGTGCGCGGCAGCATGTCAATCAAGGCTTCGCCACTGCTTAGAATCATCTCATCCCCCCGGAATTTTGCGCAACCATAGCCGAAACCGCCATGTTAGCGCAAACATGAATAGCGCCAGATCAGGCCTGCCTGTCAGCCCGCAAAATACGGCGTCAGATTGGCCCGCACCCGATCCAGCACCGTTGCACCCGACAGATCGGGAACGAAGGTCTGGCCGGTGATCGCCTGAAACGCCTCGATATAGACCTTGCTGGTCGCTTCGATCATTTCAAGTGGAATTTCCGGAATGGCGTCGGTGTAGGGATCGCAGCGCGCCGCGACCCAGGACCGGATCACATCCTTGTCGAAACTGGGTGGCCGCCCGCCCGCCGCAAAGGCGGCGTCATAGCCCGACGCGATCCAGTAGCGGCTGGAATCCGGTGTGTGGATTTCATCCGCCAGCAGGATATTGCCATCGCCATCGGTGCCAAATTCGTACTTGGTATCGACAAGGATCAAGCCGCGCTCTGCCGCCATTGTCTGCCCGCGCGCAAAGAGTGCCAGCGCCCGGCCCGAAACCTCGTCCCACTGTGCCGCCGTCAACAGGCCTTGCGAGACGATTTCGGCGGCGGTCAGCGGCTCGTCATGGCCACCGTCGAATGCCTTCGAGGTGGGGGTGATGATCGGTGCTGGCAGCACCTGATTGTCGCGCAACCCGTCGGGCAGCACATGGCCATACATCGCCCGCGCGCCCTTGCGGTATTGCGTCAGGATCGAGGTAGAGGTCGTGCCAGCCAGATAGCCGCGCACCACCACCTCGACCGGCAAAATCTCTACCCGCTTGCCGATCACCACATTGGGGTCGGGATAGCTGAGTACATGGTTGGGGCACAGATCGGCGGTGTGGTCGAACCAATAGCGCGCCATCTGGGTCAAGACCTGCCCCTTGAACGGGATCACCGCCAGAATCCGGTCAAAGGCCGAAATCCGGTCTGACGAAATCAGGATGCGCCGGGCGGGTTCCGTGGCTGTTGCGGGCAGATCATAGCAATCGCGCACCTTGCCAAAATAGGGGTTCGGCAGTTCGGCAATCCGGGCGTGGTCAAGAATGCGCATATAGCCTCCGACAAAAAGCCTGTGACATTGGCGCGGCTATTGCGCGCGAGGGCGCCGATGTCAACGCCCGGAATGTGCTGCATCACAAATGCCAGCCGCCGTTGCATGGGCCTTGCCTGCCGGGGGGGCAAGGCGCTAGTTTTCAGCCTTGTTCCGCCTGCTGGCCGAGATATTGCAATGCGCCGTTTTCTGCCCTTGCTTGTGCTGTTGCTGCTGGGTGTCGGCCAGACGCCGGGCCTTGCGCAACAGGCCGATCCGCTGTCGGCCTATGACCCCGACTATGTGCAGCAGGCGCGCGATGGCAATATGACCTATCAGATTGCGCTGGGCCACGACATTGCGCTTGGCGGCACCGAGGCCGATCTGCGCGCGGCCTTGCCCTGGCTGGAACAGGCCTACACGCAATCTGCCGCTGTGGCCGACAGCGACCCGCAATCCGCCGCCAATGCGGCGCTGGAACTAAGCCGGGTTCTTGCGGGGCTGGCGGAAAAAAGAAACGCGCTTGACCTCGCGAAAGTGGCCGAGATGCGCTATCGCGCGGCGGCAGAACTGCCGGGCGGTCACGACCAGATGATCATGGTTGCCGTGGCGATGGAGGATCAGGCGATCCTGCTGCAATCGCTGTCGCGCTATGGGGAAAGCATTCCGCTGCTGAAACTGGCCCGGGTGATCTACGGCTCTTTCGGTGACGAACAGGAGGATGCGGTTGCCAACGCGTGGCTGAACCAAGGCGTCGGTCACGAGGGGCTGAAGGATTTCGACGCGGCGCTTGATGCCTATTCGAACGCCCTGGACATCTGGCGCAGACTGCATGGCGACGACAGCGCGCAGGTTGGCTATGTCGTCAACAACATCGGCTGGATCAGGCTGCAGCAAAAGCAATATGACGACGCGCGCGAATGGCTGTCTTATGCCAATCAGGTGCTGGAGGCGCGCGAGGGCACCTTTTCCAAGAATGTCACCATCATCCGCATCAACCTTGGCCTGATCGAGGTTGAAACCGACAATCCTGATGCCGCGATCAAATGGGGCATGTCGGCGATGCCCTATATCGCCGCCAACCGGGCGCAGACGCTGGAACAGCAGCGTTGGAATTTCGAAATGCTCAGCCGCGCCTTTGCGGCAAAGGGCAATTCCGAACGGGCGATCTTCTTTGGCAAGATGGCGGTGAATGCCCAGCAAGAGTTTCGCGCCAGCAACACCGTGAAGGGCGCCTCTGACATGGCCGCAAGCCAGACGGAGTGGGGGCGGCTGTATCAACGTCTTGCCGATCTTTTGATCAATGAGGGCCGGATTTCCGAGGCGCAGGCCGTGCTGAACATGGCCAAAGAGGAAGAGGTTTTCGAATTTCTCAAACGCGATGCCACGGCAAAGCTGACGGAAACCCGCGCGGTGCTGACCAATTCCGAACTGGCGGATGAGGCAAAGCTTGCGGCATTGGCGGCAGCCCCCATCGCCGCCGAACAGGCCTTGCAAGAGGTGATGGCCAAGGTTGATGCCGGCACCGCCAGCCCCGAAGAGCAGGATCAGGTTTTTCTGCTGCAGGACGCGCTGCAACAGGCGACCTACGCCTTTGATCTGGCCGTGGCCGATTTTGTGGCCGCCGCCGCCCCGGAAAAGCAGGCCACGCTGCAGGCGCAGTTTGATGCGGTGGGGTCGTATCAATCGGTGCTGGCGGAATTGAAACGCCCCACCGCCATTTTGCAGATCGCGGCATTGGATGACACCACGCATCTGTTTCTGACCCTGCCGGGGGTGACGGTGCATCAACAGGTGGCCATTCCCAAGGCCGACCTGTCGCGCATGGTGTTTGACGCGCTGGAGGCGATCGAGGCCGTCTCGCCGGATGCCGATGCAAAGCTGGCGGCGCTTTACACCGTCTTGTTCGCCCCCGTCGATCAGGCACTCACCGACAGCGGCACCGAAGTGGTGATGCTGAATCTGGATGGTTTTCTGCGCTATGTCCCCTTCGCGGCGTTGCGCGATGGCAAGGGCTATCTGGTGCAGCGGTTTGCCTTCACCTTGTATTCCCCCGCCGTGCCGACGCAGTTTCAACGTGCCGACCGCTCTGCCGCCGCGACCGCCGGGTTTGGCGTGACGCAGGCGCATCCCGGTTTTTCCGCACTGCCCGGTGTGGCAAAGGAGCTAAGCACGATCTTTGGCAGCGCAGGCGTCTTGTCGGGCGATACCGAACTGGACGCCGCCTTTGATGAACGCGGGCTGAAGCTGGCGCTGTTGAACAAACCGGCGATCCTGCACATTGCCAGCCATTTCAATCTGGTGCCGGGGCATGAGGATGACAGCTTTCTGCTGCTGGGCGATGGGTCGCATTTGTCGCTGGAAAAGCTGCGTTCAACCCGCGCCCTGCGGTTCAAGGGGGTGGATTTGCTGACGTTGTCCGCCTGTCAGACCGCCCGCGGCGGCGACGGGGCAGAGATTGACGGCTTTGGCGCCACCGCGCAACTGAACGGGGCAGGGGCGGTGCTGGCCTCGCTTTGGCCGGTGTCAGATGCAGCCACCCCGCAGCTGATGCGGGATTTCTACTATGGTCTGATCGACGACGGGCTGGACAAGGCCGAGGCGCTGCGCCGCGCCCAGGTCAAGATGCTGACGGGCGAGGCTGCTGCGGTGCAGACCGCCGAACGGTCGGCAACGGCCCTGGACGATGCGGCGCCCATCCAGCCGCCGCAGCAGGGGATGCAGCACCCCTATTTCTGGTCGGCCTTCGTTCTGATGGGCAACTGGCTATAGCGGGATAGGCTTGCAAACTTATCCTGCTTTAAGGCCTGTCTGGTTAACACGGAATCGAAAACCGCTGCCTCTCGCATGCGAGTTTCGATCAGGATGCTTCCATGAAAACCAGACACGCCCTAGTTCCGGAATGCGCCTGCGTCGTACAAATAGAAATAGACCCCCGCCGCGATCAGTGCGGCCATCACCGCAAAGGCGATCTTCCAGGCGCTGTAGGGGCGTTCGCCCTGCACTTCGCCGGTTTGCCCGTTGACCAGAAAGCGATAGCTTTTGCCGCCGTATTTGTAGGCTGCCATCCAGATCGGCAGCTGTCTCTTATACACATCTGACGCTGCCGACGACTAGTCGAGTGTAGGTGT
>CAMFLG010000296.1 GCA_945957495.1 uncultured Pseudorhodobacter sp.
AAACCTGCTGCCCCACAATCGCATCCAGCAGCGCGGTAAACCCGTCCTCCTGACGGCGCAGCGGCAGCGGCCCGGTTTCGGCATAGGCCTGCGCAAACAAGGGCTCGCGCGCGGCCAGCCACTCTGCCCCTTCCGCCACACAGTCCAGCGATGTGATGATGCGTCCAACCATAAGCAACCCGCCCCCGCCCAATTTCGCGCCACCATAGCCGGGATTTGCCGCCAGAACAGACGAATCCCCCTTGCCGCCGCCCCCCCTGCATCCTACGCCTGCTGCATCATGCAAGATCAAGACAGCCTCGCGCGCCGCAACGTACTGGTACTTGTCGCCTCCCAAGCCGTTCTGGGGGCGCAACTGCCGATGATTTTCACCATTGCGGGCTTGGCCGGGCAAACCCTTGCCCCCAACGCCTGTTGGGCCACGTTGCCGATTTCGGCCATGGTGATCGGCTCGATGCTGACGGCCACGCCGCTGTCGGCCTTCATGGCGCGTCGGGGTCGTCGTGCAGGCTTCATCCTTGGCACCATGGGCGGCGCCTTGGGGGCGGCCATCGGCGCCCTGGGCCTGTTCACCGGATCGTTCCTCTTGTTCGTGATCGGCGGCCTTTTCACCGGCATCTATATGTCAGCGCAGGGGTTTTACCGCTTTGCCGCCGCCGATACCGCAAGCGATGCTTTCCGGCCCAAGGCGATTTCCTGGGTAATGGCGGGCGGCCTGCTGTCGGCCATCGTTGGCCCGCAACTGGTGAAAGTCACCAATGACGCCATGGTCGTGCCCTTCCTTGGCACCTACCTGACCGTGATCGTGCTGAACTTCCTGGGCATCTTCCTGTTTGCTCTGCTGAACATCCCCAAACCGAAAGCCGCCGTCGCAGGCGCACCGCGCGGGCGCAGCCGGATGGAACTGATCCGCACCCCCCGCATCGCCGTCGCGGTGATCGTGGCGACCGTGTCCTATGCGCTGATGAATCTGGTGATGACCTCCTCCCCCTTGGCCGTCGTCGGCTGTGGTTTCCAGAAATCCGACGCCGCCAACGTGGTGATGGGGCATGTTCTGGCGATGTACGCGCCGTCCTTCTTTACCGGTAGCCTGATCGCGCGGTTTGGCGTGGAAAAGATCATGGCCATCGGCCTCGTCATCCTTGCCGCCGCCGGGGCCGTCGCCATGGCTGGGGTCGATCTGCTGAATTTCTTCGCCGCACTGATGCTTCTGGGTGTCGGCTGGAACTTCGGCTTCATCGGTGCCACCACCATGCTGACCGGCGTTGTGAAACCCGAAGAGCGGGGCCGCATGCAGGGCATGAACGATCTGATCGTGTTCGGCGGCGTGACCTTGGCCAGCTTTTCGTCCGGCGGCCTGATGAACTGCTCGGGCGGCTCGGTGCAGGCCGGATGGCAGGCCGTCAACATGGCGATGCTGCCCTTCCTCGTGCTGGCAGGCGGCGCGTTGATCTGGCTGTGGTTCCGGCCCAAAGACGCGCTCGAATAGTCTGGCGCGCGCCCGATGATCCGCGCCGCCACGCCCGCCGACCTGCCCGAACTTGTGGCCATGGTGCAGGCCTTGGCCGCGCATCACGGCGACAGCTCGCAGATCAGCGAAGCCGCCCTCGCCCGCGACCTTTTCGCCCCGCAGCCTTGGCTTCAGGCGCTGGTGGCCGAGGGGCCAAAGCACCTGATCGGCTATGCCGCCTTGACCCAGTTGGCCCGCCTGCAATACGGCCAACGCGGTTTTGACATCCATCATCTATTTGTCTTGCCGGATCAGCGCGGTGCTGGTGTTGGCAAGGCGCTGATCACCGCCATTCTGGATCACGCCCGCGCGCAAGGCTGCAGCTATATCACCGTCTCCGCGCTAGAGAGCAACCTGCCCGCCAGCGCCTTTTATGCCGCGCAAGGCTTTCAGGATGCCCCGGTCAAAGGCCTGCGCTTTGCCAAGGTGATCGCCTGAACCGAGGGAATGTGTTAACAAACCCCTAACGCGCCACCCCTAAGTCCTTGTCCTGTAATGCGAAAATTTTGTCCCGTGCCGGGACATCACCACCGCCCCGTCAGCGCACCCCAGGCCAGCCGCCCCCGCCGCGCAAATTCCGAGGGCGCGGCGATCCGCCCCTCTGCCACGATCCCCGGATCGGCCACCACCTGCCGCAGCACCGCCTCAGCCTGCCAACCCGCCAACAGCGCAGGCCCCGCGCCCCCGATCAGCCGTCGCGCCGCCCGTGCCGCCCTGATCTTCTCCAGCCCCAGCGCCGCCCAGTCCCGCACCGCCTCAGGCCGCCCATCCGGCAGCGGAAAGCGCCCGCGCGCCTCCAATTCCGGCACGGCGCGCAGATAGCCCGCCAACCCCGCCGCCCAACCAAAGCCCCGCACCGCCGCCTCCGCGCCGGGCGCGGCCCCGGCGGCCAGCGCCGCCAGCCACATCAGCCCCGCACCGGTTTCCTCGATATAACGGTCGAAATCGGCGGCATCCTCGAACGGTTCCGAATACACATCCCAGATGCGGGCGGAAATCATCCGGTCCAGCAACGGCAAGGGCAGCCCCGCCGTCTGGATCACCCCATGCAGCGGCCCCACCACCTCATGCGCGCGCGGCGCGGGTTCGGCCACCACATCGCGCCACCACTGCAGCCGCATCTCGGCAATCATCGGCTGCGACGTCACCCAAGGCGCGCGCGCGATCTCCAGATTGAACGCATACAAGGGAAACAACCGCGCCCGCAACGCCACCGGCGCCGCCATCACCGCCATGAACCGATCCGGATCGCCGCGTTCCACCAGCGCGGCACAAGCAGCGACGCTCATGATTCCCCCAACACAGCGTCAATTTCCAAGATCAGTGCACCCACTGGATTAGCTTCGCAGCGAGCCGAAGCCTGAGAAAATCCCGCGATTGGTGGTACCGCAGTCACCCGCTCCTGGCCAAAATCTATACAGGCTTCGTCATGGCCTTTCATGGCCGCAGTCGTCTCCGCGCCCTTGGTCGCAATTATAGCAGCCACTTTCGCATATGCCCCGGGAACCAACCAGCGCTTTGGCGCTTCCGGAATGCCCTCGCGCGTCAATTGGGACACGATCAGATCATTTGCGTAAATCCGTGTGACGCCCGATCCCAGCATTCCGCCGCCATAAAGTTCCACTACGGGGGTGCCTATCGGCGGGGTCTCAAGTGAGCGCGCATCCATACAACCCGGCAAGGACAACAGGATTGAGAGAGCGGCCACCCTCTTCACGCCGGCACCCCCACATCGCGCACCAGCTTCCAGTTGATCGCATCCAACAGCGCCTCGAAACTCGCGTCCACGATGTTGGCCGAAACCCCCACGGTGGACCAGCGCCGCCCCAGACTGTCCTCGCTGTCGATGATCACCCTTGTCACAGCCTCGGTGCCGCCTTGGGTGATCCGCACCTTGAAATCCACCAGCTTCAGATCGTCGATCATCGCCTGATACGGCCCCAGATCCTTGGCCAGCGCCTTGGACAGCGCGTTCACCGGGCCGCGATCGGTGCCGGTTTCGTCCATGCTTTCGGACACCGACAGCATCTTGCGCTCGCCGATCTTCACCACAACCACCGCTTCGGAAAGGCTGACCATGCGGTCATACTTGTTCTTGCGCCGCTCCACCGTCACGCGATAGCGCTTGATCTCGAAATACTCTGGCAGCAGCCCCAATTCCCGCCGCGCCAGCAACTCAAAGCTCGCCTGCGCGCCGTCATAGGCATAGCCCTGATCCTCGCGCTCTTTCACGATCTCCAGAATCCGGCCCAGCCGAGGATCCCCCGCCGCAACCACGATCCCCGCCGCCGCCAGACGTGCGCGCAGGTTCGACTGCCCGGCCTGATTGCTCATCGGGATGACGCGCTCATTGCCCACCACGTCCGGCGGGATATGTTCATAGGTGGAGGGGTCTTTCAGAATGGCGCTGGCATGCAACCCCGCCTTATGCGCAAAGGCGCTGGCCCCCACATAGGGCGCAGACCGCAACGGCACCCGGTTCAAGATATCATCCAGCATCCGGCTCAGCCGCACCATCCCCGCCAGTGCCTGTGCCGAAACCCCGGTTTGCAGGGTGCTGGCAAAGGGTTCCTTCAGCAACAGCGTCGGGATCAGCGTGGTCAGATTGGCATTGCCACAGCGTTCGCCCAACCCGTTCAGCGTGCCCTGAATCTGCCGCGCCCCGGCCTCGATCGCGGCCAGCGAATTGGCCACGGCGTTACCCGTGTCGTCATGGCAGTGAATGCCCAACCGATCCCCCGGAATACCGCTGGCGATCACCGCACGCACCACCCGGCCCACTTCCGAAGGCAAGGTGCCGCCATTGGTGTCACACAGTACGATCCAGCGCGCCCCGGCCTGATAGGCCGCCTGCAGGCAGGACAGCGCATAATCGGGATTGGCGCGGTAGCCGTCAAAGAAATGCTCGGCGTCAAACAGCGCCTCGCGCCCCTTTGCGGTGACATGCCGGAAGGATTCTGCAATCGCTGCGCGATTTTCCTCCAGTGTCACGCCCAAGGCCGTGGTCACATGAAACTCATGGCATTTGCCCACCAGACAAACCGCAGGCGTGCCCGCATCCAGCACCGCCGCCAGCACATCATCATTCTCCGCCGACCGCCCCACCCGCTTGGTCATCCCGAATGCCGTCATCGTGGCGCGGGTGGCGGGCACATTGGCAAAAAACTCCGAGTCAGTCGGGTTCGCCCCCGGCCAGCCGCCCTCGATGTAATCCACCCCCAACGCATCCAGCGAAAGCGCAATCTGCCGCTTCTCCGCCGTGGAAAACTGAACGCCTTGAGTCTGCTGCCCATCGCGC
>CAMFLG010000297.1 GCA_945957495.1 uncultured Pseudorhodobacter sp.
GATGAAGACGACGCCTTTGCGGCGGCTGTTCCGTTAAGTCAGCGGGCCTTGGGCGCGCGCCCTGCCCCGTATCTGGATGATCTGAACCCGGCCCAACGCGAGGCGGTTGAGGCGCTGGACGGCCCGGTTCTGATGCTTGCAGGTGCAGGCACCGGCAAGACCAAGGCGCTGACTTCGCGCATCGTGCATCTGTTGCAGATGGGCAAGGCACGGCCAAACGAAATTCTGTCCGTGACCTTCACCAACAAGGCCGCGCGTGAGATGAAAGACCGGGTGGGCCGCCTGTTGGGCACGGTGGCCGAGGGCATGCCGTGGATGGGCACGTTCCATTCGTTGTCGGTGAAAATCCTGCGGCGGCATGCGGAACTTGTGGGGCTGAAAAGCAACTTCACCATTCTGGATACCGATGATCAGTTGCGGTTGCTGAAACAGTTGATTTCGGCGGCCAATATCGACGAAAAACGCTGGCCCGCGCGGATGCTGGCCTCGATGATCGACAGTTGGAAAAACCGCGCATTGACGCCCGATCGGGTGCCTGCATCCGAGGCCTCTGCCTATAACAATCGTGGCACCGAGCTTTATGAGCAGTATCAGGAGCGGCTGAAAGCCTTGAACGCCACCGATTTCGGCGACCTGTTGCTGCATTGCGTGGTAATTTTCCAAAAGCACCCGGATGTGCTGGAACAGTACCAACGCTGGTTCCGTTATATCCTTGTGGACGAGTATCAGGATACCAACGTCGCGCAATATCTGTGGTTGCGGCTGTTGGCGCAGGCGCATCGGAATATCTGCTGCGTGGGCGATGACGATCAGTCGATCTATGGCTGGCGCGGTGCCGAGGTGGGCAATATCCTGCGGTTTGAAAAGGACTTTCCCGGCGCCAAGGTGGTGCGGCTGGAACAAAACTATCGGTCCACCGCGCATATTCTGGCGGCGGCCTCTGGCATCATCGCCGCCAATGCCGACCGGCTGGGCAAGACCCTGTGGACCGAGGCCGAAGGCGGCGAGAAGGTGCGCCTGATCGGCCATTGGGACGGCGAGGAAGAGGCACGCTGGATCGGCGAAGAGGTTGAGGCTGCGCAGCGCGGGCGGCGGGGGATTGATCCGGTTTCCCTGAATGACATCGCCATTCTGGTGCGCGCCAGTCACCAGATGCGGGCGTTCGAAGATCGGTTCCTGACCATCGGCCTACCCTACCGCGTGATCGGCGGGCCGCGGTTTTATGAACGGCAGGAAATCCGCGATGCGATGGCCTATTTCCGGCTGGCGGTTTCCCCCGACGATGATCTGGCCTTTGAACGGGTGGTGAACCTGCCCAAGCGCGGGCTTGGCGACAAGGCGCAGGCGGAAATTCAGCGTGAGGCGCGCAGCACCGGGGTTTCGCTGTTGGATGGCGCGCGCGGTTTGTTAGCGCGCGGCGGTATTGGCGGCAAGGGCGCGGGGCAGTTGCGCGCGTTCTGCGATGGGGTAGAGCGTTGGCATGGCGCGGTTCTGGGCGCGCGGCCCGACCTGCCAGACGACGCCCTGATCGAACCCCTACTGCCCGAAACGCCGCCCTTCCACACCGACAGCCATGTGCGGCTGGCCGAGGTTATTCTGGAGGAATCCGGCTATATCTCGATGTGGCAGAACGACAAGACGCCCGAGGCGCCGGGGCGGTTGGAGAACCTGAAGGAATTGGTCAAGGCGCTGGAGCAATTCGACAGCCTGCAAGGCTTTCTGGAGCATGTCAGCCTGATCATGGAAAATGACAGCGAAGAGGCCGCAGAAAAGGTGTCGATCATGACGCTGCACGCAGCCAAGGGGCTGGAATTTCCGGTGGTGTTCCTGCCCGGCTGGGAGGATGGGCTGTTCCCCAGCCAGCGCAGCATGGACGAAAGCGGCAAAAAGGGGTTGGAAGAGGAACGGCGGCTGGCCTATGTGGGGATTACCCGGGCGGAAGAGCTGTGTACGATTTCCTTTGCGTCGAACCGGCGGGTGTATGGCCAATGGCAAAGCCAGCTTCCCAGCCGCTTCATTGACGAATTGCCGCCCAAGCATGTTGAGGTTTTAACGCCGCCCAGCCTGCATCGCGGTGGCTATGGGGCGGCGGCGCCCAGCTTTGGCGGGGCGCTGGAAGACCGGGCGATGAAGGCGGACGTTTACAACTCTCCGGGTTGGAAGCGGATGCAAGACCGCGCAACAGCACGGCCCGTCAGCCAGCCGCGCGAGGCGCGCAATGTGACGATTGATGCGCAGGCGCTGTCGTCTTACGTCATCGGCGACCGGGTGTTTCATCAGAAATTCGGCTATGGTGAGATCATCGGCATCGAGGGCGACAAGCTGGCCATCGAATTTGACCATGCCGGATCAAAGATG
Source organism: uncultured Pseudorhodobacter sp. (assembly GCA_945957495.1). Lineage (GTDB taxonomy): Bacteria > Pseudomonadota > Alphaproteobacteria > Rhodobacterales > Rhodobacteraceae > Cypionkella. The sequence goes on from CAMFLG010000297.1 coordinate 2,359, forward strand.
ATCGTGGCTCGCTGGGTGGTGCCCGCGCATCAGGTGGATGATGTGCCGTTCTAAGGCCGGGTCAGACTTGGCGTTTTGCGCGCTTTGCCGCCTGTTCCATCGCATGCACCACAAGACCTGCGACCAGACCCCAGAAGGCGGCACCAATGCCAAAGGCCGCCATGCCCGAGGCAGTGGTGACAAGCGTGATCGTGGCGGCAAATCGGGTTTGAACCGCGTGATAGGCCGCAGTCAGGGCGCCCATCAACGGGCCAAGCAGGGCAAGCGCCACAAGGGCGACCATCAAGGCAGGTGGCAGGGCCGAAAGCAGCGGCAGGATGACCGGGCTGAGCAAACCCAAGGCGACCCAGGCCGCGGCATAGGCCAAACCGACCTTCCAGCGTTCGTTGCGATCCGGGTGGACATCGTCGCCTAGGCATATAGCGGCGGTGATCGCGGCCATGCTGATCGGATGCGCGCAAAACAAACCGGCAATGGCCGAAAGCACACCTGTTGTGGTCAGGGCGGCATTCACCGGCGGCTCGTAGCCCGCCGCGCGCAGGGTGGCGAAACCCGGCAGGTTCTGTGAGGCCATTGTGACAAGGTAAAGCGGCAGGCCCAGACCAACCAGCACGTCGATGCGAAAAGCGGGGGCCACGAATTCCATGGTCGGCAGCGGCAGGCTGAGCGCAGGCAGGGTGGTGGCACCAGTGACAAAGGCCAGACCAAGCCCAAAGACAAGCGCCGCCAAGACCGCCAGCGCCGGGTTCTTCAGCCGCACCAGCAGGAACACCGCCACCATGGGCAAGACCAGCATCGGCAGGGATTGCAGCGATGCGCCCCCCTTCAGGCAAAACGGCAGCAGCACCCCGGCGAGCATGCCCGAGGCGATGCCATCCGGGATCATTGCAACCGCCCGCCCCAACGGGCGCAGCAGGCCAGTCAGGGCAACCAGCAGGCCGGACAGAACAAAGGCGCCCACCGCCTCGGCCATGGTGATGCCGCTTGTGGCGGCGATCAGCGCAGCCCCTGGTGTAGACCATGCCAGCACCATCGGGATGCGCTGCCGATAGCTGAGCAGGGCTGACCCCGCGGCCTTGGCGATACAGATGGTGAAAACCCAGCTTGCTGTCTGATCCGGCGATGCGCCCAAGGCGGCCGCGGCGGATAACACCAGCGCAATCGTCGATCCATAGCCGACCAAAGCCGCGACCAGGGCCGCCGAAAGAAGGGAAAAGCGCATGCGTGTCACCAGATTTTGCCGCGACTATCGCGGAGTGACGCAGGGCTTGCAAGGCGGGGAAAAAGGGCGGCGATCCAAGGGAGGAGGAGAAGGATCGCCGCCGTATCGTCCGGCCCGGGAGGAGGTGGGCCTTTCGAAACTTTTCGGCGACGACCCCGGGAGGAGGAGAGGGTCGTCGCCTGATCGTTCGGCCCGGGAGGAGGATAGGCCGTTCGAAACTGGTGGCGACGATCCGGGAGGAGGATGGATCGCCGCCTTATCGCCCGGCCCGGGAGGAGGATAGGCCGTTCGAAACTGGGAGCGACGACCCGGGAGGAGGATGGGTCGCCGCCTTATCGCCCGGCCCGGGAGGAGGATAGGCCGTTCGAAACTCAACTCTCAGACAGTGGGCCCATCAGCGGGTCTATCATCTGCCTTTCCTGCGATGGCACCGAACCAGATCGGCGCCGATGCAGATGCTATTTGCCGTAGGCCGCCTCGCGAGCGATGTCGGCGATCGCCAGACGGTGCATGCCAAGATCTGCAAGTTCGCGATCCGTCAGGGCGTTCAGTTCACGCAGGGTCTGACCGTAGATGCGACGACGCTGGACCATAGCCGAGACGCCTGCAAAAAGGACCGCCAAACGATCAGCGACCGAAGATTTCGCCACGCGGGTTGTGTTCACATATGCCATCATAAGCCTCGTCAGTTCTTCTACTTAAGCGGAGCGTCCAAACCGGATGATTGAACCACCTGTTCCGCTGTTAGGGCAAACATGCGCCTTTTGCTGCATCTGCACAATAGCGCATGGTCGCAATGCTGCCATGCAGCATCCGCATGGCTTGCGGTCACAAATAGTTTATACTTAACAGCAACTTCGTCGTTTTTTTGAGCAATTGGTCAAGTAGGCCTTGCCCTTTGCTGCAAAGCGAACAAGCTTGCGGAAATGTTGTGCAGGAGAAGAACATGACCATCACGCGCGAAGAGGTTCTGGCGACATTGGCCAAGATTGCAGTTCCAACGGGCGGCACCTTGATCAGCCTGGACCTGGTGCGCGCGTTGACAATCGAAGGCGGTTTGATTCGTTTTGTGCTGGAGGCAGCCTCGCCGGATCAGGCGCGCAGCCTTGCCCCGGCAGAGGCGGCGGCAGAGGCCGCGCTGAAGGCTATGCCCGGGGTAACTGGGGTGCAAATCGTGATGACGGCGCATGGCCCGGCTGCAAAGGCCGAACC
>CAMFLG010000298.1 GCA_945957495.1 uncultured Pseudorhodobacter sp.
GCAGACCCACCTTGGCACATCGATGCCGTCGGGGGGCGGTTACAGCATCAGAGCCGGGCTGGACCAACGCACATCATCTGCTAAGACTGGCTTTGCTGCGTTTGCAAATTGAGAGGCATTTTATGGAACTTACACCGGTTCTTCTTTGTGGCGGTTCTGGCACGCGGCTGTGGCCTTTGTCACGCAAATCATACCCCAAGCAGTTCACCCATTTGACCGGAGATCGGTCGCTTTTCCAGTCCACGGCGCAACGCCTGTCCGGGCCCGGATTTGCCGCACCGGTTATTGTGACGAATGGGGATTTCCGCTTTGTTGTGACAGAGCAGTTGAGCGAGGTTGGCGTTGATCCCGGAACCATCCTGATCGAACCGGAAGGGCGCAATACGGCGCCCGCCGTGCTTGCCGCGGCGCTGCATCTGGCGGCGCAAGATCCTGAATCCGTGATGCTGGTTGCCCCTTCGGATCATGTGATGCCCGATGCCGCCGCCTTCCGCGCCGCCGTGGCGGCCGGGATGGAGGCCGTGAAGGCGGGGCAGATCGTGACCTTTGGCATTTCACCCGATCGGCCCGAGACGGGATACGGCTATCTGCAACTGGCCACCACCCCCGATGGGTCTGGCACGGCTGTCGCGCTGACGCGCTTTGTCGAAAAACCCGATGCGCAACGCGCGGTCGAAATGTTGAAAGACGGCAGCTATCTGTGGAATTCCGGCATCTTCCTGTTCCGTGCCGCCGACATTCTGGCCGCGTTCAAAACCCATGCGCCCAAGCTGATCGCCCCGGTTCAGGCCGCAGTCGATGACGCAAAGGTGGATCTGGGATTCCTGCGGCTTGCGCCAGGGCCTTGGAGCAAGGCCGAAGACATCTCTATCGACTATGCGGTGATGGAGAAATCCGAAAACCTGTCGGTCGTGCCCTTTACGTCCGGTTGGTCGGATTTGGGCGGTTGGGACGCGGTTTGGCGGGAAGCCGGCCCTGACATTTCGGGTGTCGTCGTATCGTCCAACGCAACGGCCATTGATTGTTCCGACACGCTTTTGCGTTCGGAAAGCGACTCGCTGGAACTGGTTGGCATCGGGTTGAAGGATATCATCGCCGTGGCGATGCCTGATGCCGTTCTGGTGGCCCATATGGACCGCGCGCAGGACGTCAAGCGCGCCGTCGAGGCTTTGAAGGCCCGCAAAGCCAAGCAAGCGCAGGTCTTTCCGCGCGATTTCCGGCCTTGGGGTTGGTTTGAAAGTCTGGTGATGGGCGACCGGTTCCAGGTGAAACGCATCGTTGTGCATCCGGGGGCCGCGCTTAGCCTGCAAAGCCACCATCACCGGTCTGAACACTGGATCGTGGTGCAGGGCACGGCGAAAGTCACCGTCGACGACAGCGTGAAACTGGTGACGGAAAACCAGTCGGTCTATATTCCGCTTGGCGCCATCCACCGGATGGAAAACCCCGGTAAAGTGCCGATGGTGCTGATCGAGGTTCAGACTGGCAGCTATCTGGGCGAGGATGACATCATCCGTTATGAAGACATCTACGCAAGAAGCTGATGACCCAAGAAATCCCGTGAAAGGGTCTTTCCGCCGACGGGGTCTACACTTCGTCGGTGGTTTGCATTCCGGCCCGTCAGGGCAGCCTGTGGCACAATGAGATTGCGACCGTTACACCGAATCCGGCAGGTTTGCGTCCAGCAACGGGTTCTTGCGTGACGACAATGCCGCCGGATTTTTCCCGAACCAAGCCATCGTCTTGAACTTCGGCCCGGGATCCCGGCCCTCGAACAGGCCGTGCATCACGAAATGCTCGGCGGCAGAGATATTGCCGCCTTTCAGATCCGGATAGTTTGCAACACACCATTGCGCATCAAACAGACGATGCCCGGCAACCGCAGCCACTTCTTCCGCCAACTTGCCCCCGGATGGGCCGGGTTTCTTGCATAGCGCGGCTTGGCCATAGCCGAAGACGCAAGCCCTTTCGGTGCAACTGAGATTGGTGCAGATGACAACGCTGATTGTTGAGGTGACGCTGAAGGCATTGCGCGAGTGCGGCCTTGCAGGCCTCGGCGCGTTCAATATGCTCTGAGTGGTCGTGTGTGCGGGCCCCTGAGAGGTTGCGCTGCGGAACCCTTTCGGGCCCGGTCTAGCCGCCCCAGGTGTCGGACAGGGTAAAGCCAAAGGGGAACGGATCGGTTGGGTCCAGGCCGATCTGGCTGATGCCGTAGATCCAGCATTGGCCCGACACGCGGTTGCGGCTGGCACGGTAGGGTCCGATGGTGGTTTCCGCAACGAACTCGGTCTGAAACGCGCCGCCGATGATCGAGCGCGAGATCACGACATCGCCCGGACGCACCGTTCCGCGGGCAAGGCGGGTCGCCATGTTGGAGTTCGAGCCTGTGCCGCAGGGAGAACGGTCGGCGCGGCCCGGGCGAAGCGTGGTGCAGGTGCGCAGGGCCCCGTCCGGCTCTTCGCTACGGAACATGACATAGGCGAGGCCGTTGAGGGCCGGGGTCAGGGGATGTATTGCAGGTTCCAACTCTGCAATGCGGGACCGCAGGTCCACCCCGATCCGCGCCAGTTCTCGGGCGTTTTGCGGCGCGATGGTCAGGCCAATCTGCTGCACGTCGATGAGCGCATAAAAGACGCCGCCGAAGCAGAGGTCATAGCGGATGCTTCCCCACTCTGGCGTCGCGATCACAGCATCCAGCTTTGCCGCGAAGGAGGGCGGCATATCCAGGGTCACCCGGACGACCTTGCCGCCTTCGCAATGCGCGGTCGCCGTCACCAGCCCCGCGGCCGTGTCGAAGGTGACATGGCTTTCCGGCTCGGTCATCGGGATCATCCCGCTTTCCAGCATCGCTGTCGTCGCACACATGGCGTTGGACCCCGACATGGCATGCGCCTGGTCGGGCTGAAGGATGATCAGCCCCACATCAGCGCGCGGATCGCAGGGCGGGGTCAGCAGGCAGAAAGACCCCGCCGGACCTGAACGCGGCTCGGAGCAAAGCCAGCGGCGCAAAGAGTCATCGACGGTGTTGATATGCTGCAGCTTCTCGGCCATCGTCGCGCCGGGAATATTCAGCACGCCGCCGGTGATGACCCGGCCTATTTCGCCCGCGCAGTGAACATCCACGGTCTGTATCGTTCGGCTCCAGCGCATCGGCTTCCCTCCTTAGAACCTGTTGACCCGGTATGGGTGCAGATCCAGTGCGGGCTTGGCGCCCGTAATCAGTTGTCCCATCAGCCGGGCGGTGGTGGCGGCATAGGTCAGGCCAAGATGGCCGTGTCCGGTGGCATAGAACAGGCCCTTCGTCTTCGCGCTGGCGGACAGGATCGGCACCGTGTCGGGAAGCGCGGGGCGGTGGCCCATCCATTCGGTGAAACCCTCGCAGCGCAGGTTGGGCAGCGCTTCCGTCGCGCGCCGAACCGTGACCTTCGACCGCCGGTAGTCCGGCGCAGCGTCGAGCCCCGCCATTTCCACGGTGCCACCCACCCGGATGCCATCCGCCGTAGGTGTCACCATGAAGGCACGGGCAGGCCAGATGATCGAATGTTTCAGGGCAATGCCGGGCGACATGATCTGGGTGTGATAGCCGCGCTCGGTCTCCAGTGGGATGGGCTCGCCTAGGTCTTTCATCAGCCGGGCGGAAAAAGCGCCTGCTGCGATAACCACCTCTTCCGCCGGAAGCTTGCGACCGTCCTTCAGCACCACTTCGCGCATCCGGTCAGATCGGGTGAAGCCAATCACCTCCCCCTGTTCGATCCGCCCGCCAAGGGCCTGGAACCGCGCCGCCAAGGCGAGGACCAGTTTGTAGGGGTCTTTCATCGACCGGTTCTGCGGGAACAGCACCGCAAGGCCGATCTTGTCCGACAGTTCCGGCTCCAGCGCCTGAATCGCCTGCCGACCGATCACCTCGTGCGGGAAGCCGAAACGGTCGAGGATTTCGATATGCTCGCGGTCGGCACGGAATTCCACCTCGTCGGTATATAGCGACAGGCAGCCTTCTTCGCTGATCTGGTTCTGAAGGCCGGTCTCGTTCAGCAGGTCAAGCGTATCCCCCAGCGCCCGGCCACACAGGGCCGCGCCCTGCGCCTCAAGCGCGCGGAGTTTCGACGGGCGCGCGGCGGCGATGAAGCGGGCGAACCAGGGGATCAGCTTTGGCATGTAGCCGGGTCGCACCCGCACAGGGCCTTCGGGGTCCAGCATCCAGCCGGGGATCTGCCGCCAGATCGAGGGGCGGGAGGCAGGCATGAACTCTGTCACCGCGATCGAGGCCATGTTGCCGAAAGAGGCGCCCCGGCCGGGACCGTCGCGATCAACCAACACCACCTGCCGGCCCCGCCGCGCAAGGTCATGCGCGATGGCGGTTCCGATGATCCCGGCCCCTACGACGACCGTAGCCATGGCTCAGGCCATATTCAGGATCGGCTGCATCGCAGCGGCGAACTCTGCCTTTTCGTCATGGGTCAGCGGGCCGAAGGGCATCCGGCATTCACCCACGGGGGTGCCCTGCAACTCGCAACCATACTTCAACTTCTGCACGAACTTGCCCGATTCCAGCACGTTCATTGCAGGCCAGATCACCTGCATGATCGCCTTGGCGCGGGCATGATCCCCGCTGCGGAAGGCGCGGTCCATCTCGCACACTGGCTTGGCCATGCAGTTGGCTGGCCCGCAGATCCAGCTGTCGGCGCCCCAGTGCATGAAATCCCAGGCGATATCGTCAGAGCCGGAAACC
>CAMFLG010000299.1 GCA_945957495.1 uncultured Pseudorhodobacter sp.
CTCGTGGGCTCGGAGATGTGTATAAGAGACAGGGCAGTGGGCGATCAGGTTGCGGTGTTCACCAACAACGACGACGGCCTGCGCACCGCGCTGGATTTGATGGCAAAGGGCCTGCACGTCACCACCATCGACGCGCGAAATGGGGATGAGGTGATTGATACCTCGGGCCGCCTTGGCCTGAAATCCATCACCCTCCGCCGCGCGAATGGCCGCACCGAAACGCTGGCCGTCTCGGCCCTTGGTGTCTCGGGCGGCTGGAACCCGAACCTGTCGATCGCCTCGAACCATCGCGGCCGCCCGGTCTGGAACGATGCCATTGCCGCCTTCATCCCCCCCGCCGGGGCCATCGCGGGCCTGACCTGCGTTGGTGCCGCGGCGGGTGAGATGTCCACCCACGCCGCGCTGACCACCGGCGCCGCCCAAGCCGCCGCCGCCTTGGCAGAGCTTGGCCTGAACGCCACCGCCATCGACCTGCCGCGTGCCGAAGATGCGCCGGTCAACCTGACGCCCCTGTGGTATGTGCATTCGGGCAAGGGTCGCGCCTGGATCGACCCGCAGAACGACGTGACGGTCAAGGATGTGAAACTGGCCAAGCAAGAGAACTTCACCTCGGTCGAGCATCTGAAACGCTACACCACCCTTGGAATGGCCACCGATCAGGGCAAGACCGGCAACGTCCTTGGCCTTGCGGTGATGGCGGAACTGACGGGCAAGACCATCCCGCAGACCGGCACCACCATCTACCGCCCGCCCTATACCCCCGTCGCCATGGGCACCCTCGGCGGACGTGCGCGCGGACAGGATTTCAAACCCACCCGTCTGACGCCCAGCCACAAATGGGCCGAAGAACAGGGCGCCGTGTTTGTCGAGGTGGGCTATTGGCTGCGCACGCAATGGCTGCCGCGCCCGGGCGAGACGACATGGCGGCAATCGGTGGACCGCGAGGTGCTGCAAACCCGCAAGTCGGTGGGCATCTGCGATGTGACCACCTTGGGCAAGATCGACATTCAGGGCACCGATGCGGGACTCTTTCTGGACCGGGTCTATTGCAACACCTTCTCGACCCTTGGCATCGGCAAGACCCGCTACGGGCTGATGCTGCGCGAAGACGGTATGGTGATGGACGACGGTACCACCGCGCGGATGGGGCAGAACGAATATGTGATGACCACCACCACCGCCAACGCCGTTCCGGTGTTCCGCCATCTGGAATACTGCCGCCAAGTGCTCTGGCCGGATCTGGACGTGCAACTGATCTCGACCACCGAAGCCTGGGCGCAATATTCCGTCGCAGGCCCCAACGCGCGCAAGCTGTTGGAAAAGCTGGTCGATCAGGATATTTCCGACGCGGCCTTCCCCTATATGGCCTGCGGGCAAATCACCGTCAAAGGCACCCGCGCGCGGCTGTTCCGCATCTCGTTCTCGGGTGAGTTGGCCTATGAAATTGCCGTGCCCACCCGCTATGGCGACGCGATGATCCGCGCCTTGGTCGAGGCAGGGCGTGAATTCGATGCCGTGGTCTATGGCACAGAAGCCCTGGGCGTGATGCGCGTTGAAAAGGGCCATGTCGCAGGCAATGAACTGAACGGCCAGTCCAGCGCGCTCAACATGGGGCTGGGCAAGATGGTGTCGAAAAAGAAAGATGCCATCGGCATGGTGCTGTCACAGCGTGAGGGCATGACCCAGCCGAACGGCTACCGCCTTGTGGGCGTGAAGCCGGTCAACCCTGCCGAAAGCCTGACCGCAGGTGCGCATTTTCTGGCCAAGGGGGCCGAGGCGGTTGCGGCCAACGATGGTGGCTGGCTGACTTCGGTGGTCTATTCCCCCCACCTTGGCCATTCCATCGGGCTGGGCTACCTCAAGGGCGGCGACACCCGCAAAGGCGAACGCCTGCGCATCGTCAACCTTCTGGCCAAAACGGATGTCGAGGTCGAAATCGTCTCGCCCCATTTCTTTGATCCGGAAGGAGAGCGTCTTCGTGGCTAATCTCTTGCACCCCTTGACGCCGCTGGGCCATGCCGCGCCCGAAATCACCCGCGCAGGCCCGGTGACGATCACCGAAAATACCGGCGTGGCGCTGGCATCTCTGGCCAGCCGCCGGGGCCGCGAGGCCGATGTTGCCGCCGCCGCCCAAGCTGCGGGTATTCCGCAACCGGAGCCGGGGCGGGCCGATCAGGCCGCGCTATACGGCGCGATCTGGCTGGGCGATCAGCAATGGATGATCGAGGCGCCGTTTGCCAGCCACGAGGACATTGCTGCAATTCTGAAGCCGATCTTCGGTGACGCCGCCTCAATTACTGAACAAACCGACGCTTGGGTGCGGTTTGATGTGGCGGCACCGAACCTTGCCGCGCTGTTCGAACGCCTGTGCAACTATGATCTGCGCAGCAAGGCACCGGGTTCGGCCACCCGCACGGTGATTGATCATCTGGGCTGCTATGTCGTGCTGCGCGCGCCGGGGCTGGTGTCAGTGATCGGCCCGCGTTCTTCGGCCCACGCGTTGCATCACGCCCTGATCACCGCCGCGAAATCGGTGTTCTGAGGGCAGCCCTTTGGGGGCTTGCGTTCAGTCGTTGGGGGCCATCGCCCCCGCCAAACCGCGCAAGCCCACCAGCCGCCGACGCTCGTCATTCGGGTTGACGCCAAAGGCCTCGGCATAGTGCCGTGTCATCGGGGTAGAACTGGCGTAGCCTACCGATTGCGCAATCTCGCGGATGCTTTGGGTTGAATACAGCACCCGTTGCCGGGCCTTTTTCAGCCGCATCAACCGGTAGTATTTCAGCGGGCTTTGCCCTGTTGCCAGTTTGAAGCTGCGCTCCAGATGCCGTTCCGACATTGCAAGGGCCTCTGCCACATCGGCGATCTGCAACGGGTCTTCGATGTGGTCGGCAAAGATTCGGATGGCCGCACGCACGGTGTCGGGCAGCAGATCATCGGTGCCGCCCTGCTTTTGCACCGGCACCTTTTGCGCCGCATCATCGGTGCGCACAAACGGATGCTGGAACCAACAGGCCACCTCTGTCATGGTATCGCGGCCCAAACGCTCTTCGATCAGCCGCAGCATCAGGTCAAACACCGCCCCGGCTCCCGATGCGGTATAGCGGCGCCGGTCGCGCAGGATCACTGCCTGACTGGCCTTCATGTCCGGGAATTCCGCCGCAAAGGCCGCCTCATAGCACCAATGCACCGACGTTGCGTGCCCCTCCATCACGCCAGAGCGCGCCAGCGGGAAGATACCGCCGGAAAACCCGCCCAGGATCACGCCAGACCGATCCAGCCAGCGCACCCTTGCGTTGCTGTGTTTGGGGTTTTCAAACCGCGAGGTCGGGGCCGAAAGGAAGAACAGATAGTCCAGCCCCTCGGCCTCATTCAGCACCACATCCGGGTCAAACCGCACTTCGGCACTGGACCGCACCGGATCAGACCGTTCGCCGACCAGCCGCCAGGCGAACTCTTTGCGCCCGACAATTTCATTGGCCGCGCGCAGTGGTTCAATGGCAGAGGTCAGGCATGCCATCGGAAACCCAGGAAACAGTAGGAATCCCAATGTGTTGGCGGTGTCGCGCTGAATATTCATGTCGCGCCATTTGCGGTTGAGTTGCGAAATGTTTCACGGTAGTAAACAAGGGCAGGTGATATTCCAGTGGAAGGCCCATTGATGGACCAGAAAACCCCCGATTCAGGCGCAGTGCAACGCGCCAAACCGGCCTTCGACCAGGATCCGCACCGCGTGCGCGAACTGTCAGAACGCAATCTGGAAATGGCCATCGGCCGCGCGGTCAAGGCGTTTCGCCGCCAGCAAGGCATGACGGTGGCCGATCTGGCTGGCGTCACCGGCCTGTCAATCGGCATGCTGTCCAAGATCGAAAACGGCATCACCTCGCCCTCGCTGACCACGCTGCAAATCCTCAGCCATGCGTTTTCCACCCCGATCACCTCATTCTTCCGCGATTTCGAAGAACGGCGCGAGGTGCAGCATGTCAAGGCGGGCGATCATATCGAAATCGAACGCCGTGGCACGCGCGCCGGCCACCAGTATCATCTGCTTGGCCATATCGGGTCGAACGATTCCGGCGTGCTGGTCGAACCCTATCTGATCACCCTGACCACCGAATCCGATGTCTTCCCGGCGTTCCAGCATGACGGGCTGGAACTGCTGTACATGCTGGAAGGCGAAGTAACCTATCGTCATGGCGATCAACTCTTTCATCTGGAACCCGGCGACAGTCTGTTTTTCGATGCCGACGCCCAACACGGGCCAGAGATTCTGGTGAAACTTCCGGCCCGCTATCTGTCGATCATCTCTTACAAACAAGCCTGATTGGATCAGTCAGGCCAGAACCCCGGGCTGGTGGGTTGGCCGTCGTCATATTGCTTGAGGAAGTCCAGCATCAGCGGCTTGTTGCGGATAAAGCCCTTGTAGGTTGCCAATTCGTCCGGAATATCGCGCACCACCCTGTGCAGGCGGCGGCCCCATTTCGGCACCGTCACCAGTTCTTCGAACCGGGCAAGATAGGCGCGGATCGGGAAAGCGATCGCGTTGGATCGCGGCAGGCGATGCAGGGTTTGCAACTCCACCCGCAGATGCTGGCGCCGCCCGACGGTTTCGGGTGTCATCGTGGTCTTGCTTGGGCCCCAAATCGGATAATGTTCGGGGCTGGTGTCCAGCAGCGGATCGACCGTCATCGTCCAGTTGAAGCGCCGGACGGGCGAGCCG
>CAMFLG010000300.1 GCA_945957495.1 uncultured Pseudorhodobacter sp.
GTGCAGGCCCATCCTGAATTTCGTCCCGAATTCGTGGATGGCCTGATGAAGACTCGGGGCAAAGGTCTGGTCCCGGAAGAGGTCATGGCTGCAGCCGCCCAGCGGTTGCAGGACCCTATTCAGGACAAGACCATGGCAGCGCAGATCGCTGCCTTCTTCAAGGCCAAAAGACCCTAAGTCCCCAGCCTCGCCGGGGATCAAACCCGACAACAAACAGTGTGAATCATGTCCAAATGGACCGACCAGCTGCCAGAGGCAGCACGTGAATACATCGGCGGCCGCCGGGTAGATGAAGTGGAATGCGTGATCGGCGACATCGCCGGAGTTGCGCGGGGCAAGGCAATGCCCGCCTCGAAATTCGCGCATCAGCCCTATTACTACCTGCCGAATTCGATCTTTCTGCAAACCATCACCGGGGAATGGGCAGACAACCCGTTTGACGCCTTCACCGAACCGGACATGATTCTGGAACCGGATTTCTCGACGGCCACTGCCGCGCCCTGGACGGCCGATGTGACCTTGCAGGTCATCCACGACGCCAAGGATCAGCAAGGCAATCTGGTGCCGTTTGCGCCGCGCAATGTGCTGCGCCGGATCATGCAGCTTTATGCCGATCAGGGCTGGACGCCGGTTGTGGCGCCCGAAATGGAATTCTTCCTGACCGCGCGCAACATCGACCCGAACCAGCCGGTGATCCCGCCGATGGGCCGCTCTGGCCGTCGCGCGGCGGGTAAACAGGCCTACAGCCTGTCGGCGGTGGACGAATACGGCAAGGTGATCGACGACATCTACGACTTTGCCGAGGCGCAGGGTCTGGAAATTGACGGCATCCTGCAAGAAGGCGGCGCGGGCCAGATCGAGTTGAACCTGGCCCATGGCGACCCGATCCGGCTGGCCGATGATGTGTTCTTCTTCAAACGCCTGATCCGCGAGGCCGCGTTGCGCCACGATTGCTTTGCCACCTTCATGGCAAAACCGATCGCCGGAGAGCCGGGTTCGGCTATGCATATCCACACCTCGGTTGTGGATTCGAAAACCGGCAAGAACATTTTCGCCGACAAGAAGGGCGGTGAGACAGAGCAGTTCCTGCACTTCATCGCCGGTTTGCAGAACCACCTGACCGGGGCGATTGCGCTGATTGCCCCCTATGTGAACAGCTATCGCCGCTACGTTCCGGATTTCGCAGCACCCATCAATCTGGAATGGGGCCGTGACAACCGCACCACCGGCCTGCGCATTCCAATCTCCAGCCCCGCCGCACGCCGGGTGGAAAACCGCCTGCCGGGCATGGATTGCAACCCCTATCTGGGGATCGCCGCCACCTTGGCCTGCGGCTATCTGGGCCTGATGGAAAAGAAAGCGCCGCGCCCGGAATTCACCGGATCGGCCTATATCGACAGCGACGATATCCCAACCAACCTAGGCGATGCGCTGGATCTTCTGGAAGAAGACACCGCGCTGCAAGAAACTGTGGGTCTTGAATTCTGCAAGGTCTACGATTCAGTCAAGCGGAATGAATACAAAGAGTTCCTGCAAGTCATCAGCCCGTGGGAACGCGAGCATCTCTTGCTGAACGTCTGAGGCGGCGATGAACCTTCTGCATGCAAACGACAAGGCGGGGCAATACCCCGCCTCCTACTACGCTGCGACCAAGGCGCCGCTTGATCCCTTTCCGGTGCTGCAGGGCACGGTGCAGGCGGATGTCGGCATCGTTGGCGGCGGCTATACCGGCCTGTCCGCGGCGCTGCATCTGGCGCAACGGGGCTATTCGGTGGCGCTGCTGGAGGCGCACAAGGTCGGCTTCGGCGCCTCTGGTCGCAATGGCGGGCAAGTGGGCAGCGGGCAGCGGCAGGATCAGATCTGGATCGAAAAGGCGGTGGGCAAGGATCACGCCCACCGTCTGTGGGATCTGGCCGAGGAATCAAAGGCCTTGGTCAAATCGCTGATCCGTGATCATGCCATGCCCGTGACCTTCTATCCCGGCGTGGCCCATGCCTGCTGGTCCGACGCCGAGGTGCGCGACACGCATCGCTACGCCGAAAAACTGCAACGTGACTATGGCTATACCCACCTTGAACCGCTGGACCGCGACGGCATCCGCCGCCTGATCGGCTCGCCGGTCTACAAGGGCGGCGAGGTTGACCGCGATGCGGGCCATGTGCATCCGCTGAACTTTGCGGTTGGGCTGGCGGCAGCGGCGGCAAAAGCCGGGGCCGCGATTTACGAGAATTCCGAAGTGCTGCGAATTGATCACGGCACAACGCCAGTGATTCACACCGCGCAGGGACAGGTGCGCTGCAAACACCTGATCCTGGCCGCCAACGGCTATCTGGGCGATCTGGACCCGCAGGTTGCGGCCAAAGTCATGCCAATCAACAATTTCATCGTGGCCACCGAACCCTTGGGAGACCGCGCGGCAGGGATCCTTTCCGAACCGGTCGCGGTGGCAGACACCAAGTTTGTCGTGAACTATTGGCGCCTGTCAGAAGATAACCGCCTGCTGTTCGGTGGTGGGGAGTCCTATGGCTACACCTTCCCCGATATCATCAAGACCGTCTCGAAACCGATGCTGGAGGTGTATCCGCAGTTGAAAGGCACCCGGATCGACTATGCCTGGGGCGGCACTCTGGCGATCACCATCAACCGGATGCCCTGCTTTACCCGGCCCGCGCCCAATGTTCTGTCGGCCTCTGGCTATTCCGGGCATGGGGTCGCCATGGCCACGCTGGCGGGCAAACTCTTGTCCGAGGCGGTTGCGGCACAGGCCGAACGGTTCGACCTGATGGCCAGTCTGCCGCAACCGCGCTTTCCCGGCGGGGCCGCCTTGCGGACGCCTTTGCTGGTGTTGGCGATGACGTGGTTTTCAATGCGGGACCGTCTGGGGCTGTAAAACCAGCGGTTCTGCGCCCCTTTCCGCTGCGTAAATCGGCGGATTTTGCACCGGCCGATCAATTGCCGCTGGCTTGTTACAATCGGGGTGTTTAAAGCTTTCCTGAAGAAGACTTTCAGGAAAGCTTTAAACATGGCACCAGATGGACAGGCCCTCGCCCCCAATGTCTATGACGCCGAACCGATTCCTGCCGCCGCCATGGCAGAAATCGAACGGCTGCTCAGCACCGGTGATCTGTTCCGCTACACCGCCGCCGAAGGCGCGCCGGTTGCATTGCTGGAACAGGAATTCGCCGATCTGATGGGGGTGCGCTATGCGCTTGCCGTCTCGTCCTGTTCGGCTGCTCTGTTCCTGTCGCTCAAGGCGCTGGACCTGCCGCGCGGCGCCAAGGTTCTGATCCCTGCTTTCACCTTTGCCGCCGTGCCCTCTGCCATCGTGCATGCCGATTGCCTGCCGGTTCTGGTAGAGGTGAATGACAACTACCGCGTTGATATGGCGGATTTTGTCGCCAAACTGGACGGCGCCGATGCCGTGATGATCAGCCACATGCGCGGCCACACCTCTGACATGGATTCGATCATGGCGCTGTGCGACGCGCGCAACATCCCGGTGATCGAGGATGCCGCGCACAGCCTTGGCACCGAATGGCATGGGCGCAAGATCGGCACCATCGGCAAGGTTGGCTGTTTCAGCTTTCAGTCCTACAAACTGGTCAACGCAGGCGAAGGTGGCATCCTGATCACCGACGATCCGGAACTTGCCGCGCGTGCGGTGATCATGTCGGGCGCCTATGAGACGAACTGGAAAAAGCACCCCGGCATGCAGAACAGCTACATGCTGTGGCAAAACAAGCTGCCGCTTTACAACATGCGCATGCAGAACCTGTCTGCCGCCGTGATCCGCCCGCAATTGCCCGAGGTCGCGGGTCGCGTGGCAAAGGGGCGCGCTGGCCATGACCGGGTGGCAGACCAGTTGGAACAATCGCCGTTCCTGACCGTTCCCGCCGCCCTGCCGCCGGAAGAACGCGCCCCCGATTCCATTCAGTTCAATCTTGCAGGCAACTGGACCGACGCAGAGGCCCGGGATTTTCAGGCTCAGGCCAAGCGCCTTGGCATCGCTGTGCAGGTGTTCGGCCTGTCTGACGGAAACGCCCGCGCCTTCTGGAACTGGGAGTTTCTGGGCCCTGCCCCCGATCTGCCAAAGACCCGAGCCATGCTGATGCGGGCCTGCGATGTGCGCCTGCCCACCCGGCTGACTGAGGCCGAGCTGGACTATATTGCTCAGGCCATCGTTGACGCGGCGGCAACGGTAAAAAGCTGACGGAAACCGGCAGGGCTCGCATTTTTCCCCTTGCAGCCGCGCCGCCTTCGGCTTATCTCACCGCCAGTCCAGACGGTGCGGGCGTAGCTCAGGGGTAGAGCATAACCTTGCCAAGGTTAGGGTCGTGAGTTCGAATCTCATCGCCCGCTCCAATTGGATCAGCGAAACGGGCGTCCCTTGCGGGCGCCCTTTTGCATTTCTACTCTGCGTGATTATGCTGCGGGACTTTGGAAAATAAGCAGAATTTCCGCTTGCACCCCTGCGCGCCCCTCGCTAAGAAGCCGCTATGGAGTGCGGGCGTAGCTCAGGGGTAGAGCATAACCTTGCCAAGGTTGGGGTCGTGAGTTCGAATCTCATCGCCCGCTCCAATTTCTAAAATCATTGCAAAATCAAAATGGCGCAGGCGTAAAAGCCGCGCCATTTTGCATTACCCAACCCGCAGAAACCCTACCCTTGTCTCTTTGACTTCTGCGATAAAGTATCTGGCAGACGAGACC
>CAMFLG010000301.1 GCA_945957495.1 uncultured Pseudorhodobacter sp.
GCCGCGATCGAACCCACGGTCTTTGCGCCGTAGATGTAGATGCCGTCTTTCGTGACCTTACGCGCCTTTAGCAGCGAGGCTTCCGAGGCTTTGGGCGACGAGCGGTCGGCCTGCGGGCCAGCAAGGCTTTCCGAGGCGGTCAGGTTGTTGTTGCGACCATGTTCCAGATAGCGTTCGATATTTTCTGCGAAGTCCGGGTCAATGCCGTCGATCAGCGACCTTTTCTTTTTGAACGTCGGCAGATAGGCGTAAAGCCCGACAACAATCGCGGGGGCCAGATCTGGCGGGCGTCCGAAGGTGCCTGCGGTTTTCAGCGAGGTGTATTCGATCATCTTGCGCCGCGCCGCCAGATCTTCCTTGGTGCGCGGAATCTGCCAGGACCGGCTGACGACGGCATCGGCGTCTTTGTCGAAATAGGTGGTGGCGTCCGCGTGTTCGGCGGTGAACTGATCGTCGAACATGCTGGCCAGCAGGTCGATCCCGCGGCCCAGTGCCGGTTCGTCATAGACCGAATTCAGCTTGGTGCCGCCAACCCAGATCTGGCGATTGTCCTTCAGCGACTCCTTGTATTCCGCCCCCGTCTTCAACTTGTGCGGCTTGCCATTGATGGTCTGTGATTTTCCCTGCGTCATTTTCTAGGGGTTCTCCTGTTGGTATTCATGGGTGCCGTGATCTGTTTTGTCTGCGAACCGCTTCGGCGGTTGGATCAGCCCTGTTCGGCCTTTTCGCGGCGCATCTGGTGGATGACTTCGGTGGCTACGCGCATGGTGTCCAGCGCGGCGGGCACCCCGCAATAGATCGCGGCCTGCAGCACCACTTCGACAATTTCTTCTTCCGTGACACCGTTGTTCAAGGCCCCGCGCACATGGATCTTGACCTCATGCGGACGGTTCAGCGCCGTCAGCATCGCAAGGTTCAGAAAGCTGCGCGTCCTGCGGTCCAACCCCGGGCGGGTCCAGATTTCACCCCAGCACCATTCGGTGACCAATTTTTGCAGCGGCGCGGTCAAGTCATCGGCATTTGCCAAAGAAGGCGCCACATAGGCATCGCCCAGCACTTCGCGCCGAACTTTGAGCCCCTTTTGGAACTGTTCACCTTGGAATTCGGGACGAGTCATGAATTTCTCCGCTATGGGTGAAGTCGCTTCACTTGAATGACGAACGGGACGGTCCTGTCGATGCCGACTTCATGGGTCAAAGTTAGGCACAACGAACTTGACGTGTCAACACATTGTATGACAGGAATACGGTCATACTAAACGATACACCTCTGGCGCATCATTTTCAGGCACCAGATGATCCGATGGGAAAAGGTTGATGGCAAAGGGCGGAAATCCGGGTGAAATGGGCGCAACGCCCGCGCCCTTTCAGCTTTTTGCCTTGCGCTATGCCACCCACTCTGGCCGCTGGCAAAGCGAAAACGCCGTGAACGGCGATCCGCATGAGGCGGGGGCGGATCTGGACTATTTTATCTGGCTGGCGCGGCGGGGGGGTGAGGTATTTGTGATTGATACCGGCTTTGGCGCCGCTGCCGCCCATGCCCGCAAGCGCAAACTGTTGCGCAACCCGGCAGAGGCACTGCGGCTGATCGGGGTCGAGGCGGCAGATGTCGCGCAAGTGATTCTGACCCATCTGCACTATGATCACGCGGGTTGTCTGGGCGATTTTCCAAAGGCGCAGTTTCATCTGCAGGTGGCCGAGGCTGGTTATGCCACCGGGCCCTGCATCTGCGATGCCCATGCGCGCAAACCCTTTGATGTGGAAAACATCGTCACCTATATCCGCAGCCTTTATGACGGGCGCATCCGGTTTCACGACGGCGACAGTGAGTTGGTGCCGGGTCTTTGGCTGCATGCCATCCCGGGCCACAGCGCCGGTCTGCAGGCGGTCCGTGTCTACACCACACGCGGCTGGGTGGTCCTGGCATCGGATGCGACGCATTTTTACGCCAATATCGGGCAGGGCACGGCCTTTCCGGTGCTGTTGGATCAGGCGGCGCTGTTGCGTGGCTATGCGCGGCTGATCGAGCTTGCCCCGAGTCACGACCACATCGTTCCGGGCCATGACCCCGCCGTGATGCGGGCCTATCCCGCGGTCTCGGCTGATCTGAGCGGCATTGCCGTGCGGCTGGATGTGCCGCCGTCGCTGTCCTGGCAGGAGCTTGCGCGATGAGCATGGGGCAGGGGCGCCGCGTTCTGATTACCGGGTCTGCCGTCGGGCTGGGGCTTGCCTTGGCGCAGGGTTTTGCCAGCCAAGGTGACGAGGTGTTTCTGACAGACGTGTCGCCCAAGGTTCTGGCAGCGGCAGAGGCGCTGTCGTCCATCTGCGGCCGCCCCGTCGGTGCGCTGGTGCTGGATTTGGCGGCAGAGGCTGCGGCGGACCAATTGGTGGCTGCGGCGCAGGGCGCGATGGGTGGCGTCGATATTCTGATCAACAATGCGGTTGTCCGCAAAATGGCGCCGGTGGCGGACCTGGCCGATGCCGATTGGGACCGCGCGGTAGAGGTCAATCTTTCGGCGCCGTTCCGGCTGATCCGGGCGGTTCTGCCCGGCATGCAGGCCCGGGGCTGGGGCCGGATCATCAACATGGCCTCGGTCTACAGCCTGATCGCGCTGGCGGGGCGGGTGGATTATGTCACCACCAAACATGCGATGGTCGGTCTGACACGCACGGTCGCGCTGGAACTGGCGGCGACGGCAATCACCTGCAACGCGATCTGCCCGGGGCTGATGGCCACAGACAGCGCATTGGACCGTGTCGCGGCGCTGGCCGCGGAAAAGGGTGTCGACGAGGACGAGGCGACCGCGCTTTTCCTTTCCACACGCCAACCCGGCGGCAAATTCATCCCGATGGAAACGGTCATCGCATTGGCCCAATTCCTGTGCGGGCCAGCAAGTCATGGGATCAACGGCGCAGCGATCCCGGTGGATAACGGTTGGTCCTTTGCCTGAGGCAGGATCGAACAAGGACAGGAGAGCGGAATGAGCGATGTCGGATTTGTGGGCTTGGGCAATATGGGGCGCCCGATGGCCGAGCGCCTGATCGGCGCCGGATTGTCGCTGGTGGTGAATGACCGCTCGGACGCCGCGCTGGCGGCTTTGTCGGCGGCCGGGGCGGTGGCGGCGCGTAGCCTTGATGCGCTGACCGCGCGGGCAGAGACGGTGTTTCTGTCGCTGCCCACCCCCGCTGTGGTTCTCGCCGTCTGCCAGCAGATTGCGGCGGCACCCGGAGTGGTCAAAAGGGTGGTGGATTTGTCCACCACTGGCCCCAAGGTGGAAATGGAGGCAGCCGAGGCGTTGGCCGCCGCAGGCGTCGCCCTTGTCGATTGCCCGGTATCGGGCGGCATTGCCGGGGCGCGCAAAGGGGCGCTGGCCCTGATGGCCGCCGGGCCTTCGCCGCATTTCGAAACCGTGCAACCCATGCTCGCGGCCCTTGGAAAGGTGATCCGGGTCGCGGACGAACCGGGTAAGGCGCAGGTGATGAAGCTGATCAACAACATTTGCTCTGCCGCCGCGCTGGCGATCACCTCCGAGGCGATGGTGATGGGGGCAAAGGCCGGTCTGGACGCCGACATCATGGTCGAAGTGCTGAATTCTGGCTCTGGCCGCACCTCGGCCAGCGCCGACAAGATACCGCGCTTTGTGTTGCCGCGCGGATTTGACTTTGGTTTTGCCATCGCGCTGTCGCTGAAGGACATCCGGCTATGTCTGGAAGAGGCAGAGCGTCTGGGCGTGCCGATGATGGTCGGCAATGCGGTGCGGATGCTGTTCTCGATCACCCAGGCCGATCTTGGGCCAGAGGCCGACATGACCGCGATCATCCGCCCGCTAGAGAAATGGGCGGGCACCGAGGTGCGTGGCAAGGCCGCCGGGGCCTGAGGTGCAAGCTGTGCCGCCGATCAGTCGCAGTCTGGCCGAATTCGTGCTGAACCCGCCGCCGCTGCCACCCAATGTGCGGGCGGCGGGGCGACGGTCGCTTTTGAACATGATCGGCACGGCCATCGGCGGCGCGAGCGAGCCTGCGATCACGCTGCTGGCTGGGCAGTTGGGCGCCTTTTCCGGCCCGGCGACGGCAAGTCTGATCGGCAGGGCAGAGCGGGCCGATATGTTATGGGCCGCCTATATCAACGCGGCCTCGGCCAATATCTTTGATTTTGACGACACCCATATCCCGACGGTGATCCACCCCTCTGCCCCGGTTGGTGGCGCGGTGCTGGCGCTGTGCGAACAGCTTGCGGGCGCAGGGCAGCCGGTTTCGGGGGCGGCGCTGATAGAGGCGTTCGTTCTGGGGGTAGAGATCACCTGCCGTCTGGGGGCGGCGCTGCACCCGGGCCATTATGCCCGCGGGTGGCATATCACATCAACCTGCGGAACCTTCGGTGCGGCGGTGGCTGCGGGCAGGCTTTTGGGCCTTGGGGCCGATGCGCTGGTCGATGCGCTCAGCCACGCGCTGGCGCAGAACAGCGGGTCGGTGGAAACCCTGGGGTCGATGTCAAAAAGCCTGTCGGTGGGGCAGGCGGCCCGGGGTGGCCTTTTGGCGGCGATTCTGGCAAAGCAGGGCTATACGGGGATTTCTGCCCCCATCGAAGGCCTGCGCGGGTTTCTGGCGCTGCATTCGGATGCCCCGGATCTCGCGGCCCTGACGGGCGGTCTGGGCACGCGTTGGGAAATCCTGAAAAACACCTTCAAACCCTCTCCCTGCGGTGGG
>CAMFLG010000302.1 GCA_945957495.1 uncultured Pseudorhodobacter sp.
GGGTTGATCCGTTCGCCGATAACGCAGAAGGGTTCGTCGAAACCGATGATGACGGTTTTCGTTTTGGATTCGATAACGGTACGGGTCATGCTTCGATCTTTCTCTTAGGCGTTTGCGGGAACGCCTGCGGCGCCGCCATTTTCAGTAACCCAGGTGGCGTTGGTCTTGATGCCACCCAGCGGGAAGAAGTGCACCTGCTCGATGCCGAAGTTCGGGTTTTTGGCCTTGTGTTCGGCAAGGCCCGTAACAAACTCGGTAGGCTCATAGGGCAGCAACAATTTCGTCACGTCCATAGCGCGTTTTTGCAGCACACGCAAAGACGCACCAACGCCACAGGAAATGGCGAATTTGATCAGCGTCTGCAGCTTTGCCGGGCCAGCCACGCCGATGTGGATCGGCAGTGTGACGCCCGCATCAGCAAGGCGCTGCGCCCAGGCGATGACCGGATCAGCCTCAAAGCAGAACTGGGTGGCAATCGCCATCTTGGCGTCAGAGCGTTCCGAGAATGCCTGTTTCCATTTCAGCGCCTGCATCACAATGGCGTCGCCGCCGTCCTTGTCGATGTCTTTGTTGCCTTCGGGGTGGCCCGCGACGTGCAGACGTTCGAACCCGTCAAACAGACCGGTTTCGATCAACTGCATGGAGGAGTCGAAATCCCCTGCCGGCGTGTTGACGCCCCCGCCCAAAAGCAGCGCCTGTTTCACACCTGCCTCTGCCTTGTAGCGGTTGATCCAGTCGGCCAGCGTCGCCTTGTCCTTGATGATCCGCGCCGGGAAATGCGGCATGACATCAAAGCCTTCGCCCGCAATCCGCTTGGCGGTGGCGATCATGTCCTCGATCGGGGTGCCCTCGATATGGGCGATGTAAACCCGCGTGCCCTTGGGCAACAGCGCGCGGAAGTCTTCGACCTTTTCGGCCGTGCGCGGCATGACTTCGATCGAATAGCCTTTCAGAAAGGCCTCGTTGGCATCCGTTGCCGGTGCTGCTTTGGTGTCCTTGCGGAAGAAACTCAGGGCCATGGAGGGATCCTTCAGGGGTTCAGGCGGCTGCCCAACCCTCGGCGTTGATCAGCGTTTTAAGACGCTCGGTGTCGTATTCAGCTTCAATTCGTGCGGCCTCTGCGGCAGCGATGGCGTCGGGCTCGCCCTCAACCTCGTAGGGCGGGGCTTTGCGCCATTCCGCCAGGTAAGCATCCGCATCTTTGGCGCCAATCTTCATTGCGCAACGGTCGATTGCCTGTTCAAAGCGTTCCGAAAGCTGAACTTTCGACCCGCGCCGCCCTTTTCCGACAATGACCTGGGCCGGAATGTCGCGCCAAAAAACCAATGTAACCTCTGGCATCCGATGATTCCTCCCGGCCTGTTCGGATCTTGTAATAGTCGTCAGTCCCCGACAGCTAGGGTCGGTTTTCGACATTGTGCAAGCGTGATGCGACTATCGGCGCCCGGCATAACAGTAAACTCCTGATCTGTTCTGCGATCTGGCGATAGCGAGGCACATCGGGGCCCCTCATCACGTTTGCGAAGACAATGGGGGAGGGGTGCTTGCCACAGCGGCGCTTCGGGTCTACTTTGACAGCAAGCACATATGGAGGGCGATTATGGCGCCCGAGCGTCCCCGGGGGGTGGACGCAGTGAAACTTGCGGTCGAAGCGCCTTTTGTCGTTTCCCGTGACAATAACCCGTCGGCCCCCCCTCGGCCCGGGTCCGGGCGGCTATATGCAGCCGTGGATCTGGGCACAAATGCGTGCCGCATGCTGATCGCCCAACCGCGGGGCAGTCAGTTTGTGGTCGTTGACAGCTTTTCGAAGACTGTCCAACTGGGTGCCGGGCTTGAGGCATCCGGACGGCTGAGTCGTGCGTCGATGGGGCGGACGATGCAGGCCTTGCGGATCTGTCAGAAAAAGATCGAACAGCACGGCGTCCTACGGATGCGGTTCGTCGCAACCGAAGCCTGTCGTCGTGCGCGCAATGCAAAAGATTTCATGCGCCAAGTGCGGCGCGAGACCGGTCTGACGGTTGAGATCATCCCGGCGGAGGAAGAGGCGCGGCTGGCGGTGATTTCCTGCGCGCCGTTGGTGAATGTGACAACCGAGCAACTGCTGGTGGTTGATATCGGCGGTGGATCGACGGAACTGGTCTGGATCGACCTTTCCGCAGTGGCACCCGAGGATCGCCCGAATTCCATCATGCGCCTGCATCGCGGATTTCAGGCAGAGCCGGGTGGCGCGCGGGTGGTGGATTGGATTTCGGTTCCCTTGGGCGTCGCGACACTGAAGGATCAGTTTCAGGATGTCGATGACGACGCGGCACGTTTCGCCCTGATGAGCTGGTTTTTCGAAGAAAACCTTGCCTCGTTTTCCCCATACAATTCCGCGCAGCCGCGCGCCGGTTTTCAGATTATCGGCACCTCCGGCACTGTTACGACCGTGGCTGCCTCTTTTCTGGGGTTGCGCCGATATGACCGCACCAAGGTGGATGGTTTGCAGATGACCTCGGATCAGATTGATCTGGTGATCCGGGAATATCTGTCGCTTGGCCCGGAAGGTCGGCGCACAGACCCGCGGATTGGCCGTGATCGCCACACGCTGATCATGTCCGGCGCGGCTATCCTTCAGGCGCTGATGCGGATATGGCCTACAGACCGCCTCTCGGTGGCCGATCGTGGCCTGCGTGAGGGGCTTCTTTATGCACAGATGAGCGTCGATGGCGTTCTGGAAGACGGACCATTTCAATGACCGAGAAAACCACCTCTGGAAAGAACACATCTGGTCGCGGCCAACGCGAGCTGCGGGTGCGGGTGAAAACCGCCAAAGGGCGCAAACTGTCGTCGACGCTTTGGCTGGAACGGCAGTTGAACGACCCCTATGTGATCCGCGCCAAGAAAGAGGGGTATCGCGGCAGGGCGGCCTACAAGATTCTAGAGTTGGATGACAAGTACGGTTTTCTGGTGCCGGGCGCCCGCGTTGTTGATCTGGGCTGCGCGCCGGGTGGTTGGTGTCAGGTTGCGGTCAAACGCGTAAATGCTCTTGGCGACAACCCGAAGAAGCCTGTCGGCACCGTTCTGGGCATCGACCTTCAGGAAATCGAGGGTATTGCGGGCGCGCAGATTCACCAACTTGATTTCCTGTCGGACGAGGCTGATGCCTTGGTCAAAGGTTGGCTGGGTGGCAAGGCCGATGTTGTGATGTCGGACATGGCGGCGGCGGCGTCTGGGCACAAGGGCACCGACCACCTTAGGATCATCGCGCTGATCGAGGCTGCGCTGGCCTTTGCCTTTGACGTTCTGGAAGAGGGTGGAACCTTTGTGGCAAAGGTGCTGGCCGGTGGCGCAGAGAATGAGATGCAGGCCCAGTTGAAGAAGTCTTTCAAGAAAGTCGCAAACGTCAAGCCGCCCTCGAGTCGCGCAGACAGTTCTGAGAAGTTTGTGGTGGCCCAGGGTTTCCGGGGGAAATCGACACTTTCGGGATCGTTCCTGCCCGTGGAAGACGATCAGGATTGATCCAGTTTCAGAAACAGCGCGGGCCATGATGAAACGACAAAAGGCGCCCGATGCGGCGCCTTTTTGCTTAAACTTGGACCGAGTTTCGGCGAAACTTCGCTCAGCCGCCCCAAGTCCGGACCGGGCCGCAGTCCATATGCACGAAGTTCGATTTGTAGGAATGGCCCACACCGCCAGCAGAGCAAACCTCTGCCGCCTTGGCCATCTGCGACACCGAGCGCGACTTCAGCCGTAGGTCGGCCGCCTGACCCTTCATGTGCAAGGAGTTCTTCGCGACGCCTCTGGAATGCGACCGCAACATCGCGTTTGTCGCCGGGCTGCGATAGCCAGACAGCAGCATATAGGGTTCGTTCACATCCAAGAGCCGGTGCGTGGCCGCGATGATATCAAAGTTGCGCGGGTCCATCTTGACGACGTCATCCGTCCGCCAGTCCCGCATGAAGTGATTGATTTCTTTGGTAACTTCGGGGATATACTCGCCTTCGATCCAGTAGATCGTGTCGATACTTTCGCCGGTTCTGCCCGAATACATCTGAACGCGGCGGATGTCGCCTGCGCCCCGCAAAATCCCGAACGCGTTAGAATAGGTTGGTGCCGCGACCACTGCAGTTGCCGCGAAAACGCCCAGCAGCCCGCGCCGCGTTACCCCGTTCGAAGTCAATCTTGTCATTCTGAGCGCCTGTCCCGTAGCTGGTCTTTGACCGCCTATACCGGCGGTTCTGTGTTTCACTTCGTCCCCAAGTGCCACAATGTTATGGCACAAGTTCGCGTGAAGCCAAAGTCCAGAAACGCCGCTGCGACTCAGTTTCGCCGCAATAGGCGAAAAATTGCTGAATTTATGGCTGGCAACTGCGGATTTCCGCAGGCGATGCATTCGTTGCGAAATTGCGACAATCGGCGGTGGCAGTGTGCCGAAGCCTTCTGAAAGCGATATCTGACGTTTACTATTCTCTCAAATTGTTCAAAGCTTTGGCTATGCGCTAGGCGGCGCACATGCATTGGACATTTTCTTTTGGACGAGATCGTGAAAAATTTCCCTCCCGCAACTGGGCGCGGGTTTGGCGTCGCGATTGGTGCTTCGGCTTTGGCACTTTTTCTGGCGTTTGCAGCACCTGCGGCGGCGCAGACCTCGGCCTTCAATCAGGCCTGTCTCTTATACACATCTGACGCTGCCGACGACTAGTCGAGGGTTGATG
>CAMFLG010000303.1 GCA_945957495.1 uncultured Pseudorhodobacter sp.
CATTTGAAGCCGTTGATCAACCCTTCCAGCACATCGGCGATCACGTTGAAAATCGCGCTCAGGTTGGTTTTCATCCAACTGAACACATCGTTTGCCCATGCCCCGATCGGGATTTTATACGCCGTCAACCAATCCATTCACTGTCCCCCTGTTGGATAGAAAAAGGCCCCGATCTTCCGCCGGGGCCTTTCGTTATTTCAGCGCGGCCGTCACCGCCGCCATCGCATCGCCGCCGTCTTTGGTGGTAACACCGTCCAGCCAGGGCCCCAGAACCTCGGGGTGTGCGGCAAGCCAGGTCTTTGCGGCTGCGGTCGGGTCGGTGCCGTCATCCAGAATTGCGCCCATCAGTTCATTCTCCATCGGCAGGGTGAAGGCGAGATTCTGGAAGAAACGGCCCGGATTGGGGCAATCGGCGGTATAGCCCTTGCGGCTGATGGTATAGACGGTGGCGCCGCCAAGGTTTGGCCCGAAGAAATCATCGCCGCCGGTCAGGTAAGTGATGTCGAGCTTGACGTTCATCGGATGCGGCTCCCACGCCAGCCAGACGACCGGCTTGCCTTCGGCGGTCAGCCGCGCGACTTCGGCGATCATCGCCTGTTCACTGCTTTCCACGAGGGTCAGATTGCCCATGCCAAAGGCATCTTTCGCAATGATATCAAGGATCAGGCGGTTGCCGTCATTGCCGGCCTCTACCCCATACATCTGACCATCCAGCGCATCGGCATGGGCGGCGATGTCCTTGAAATCGGCGATCCCCAGCGCTTTGCCTGCCGGGTTGGTGGCAAGGGTGAACTTCGCGCCTTCGAGATTGGTGCGCACCACGTCAATGCTGCCAGCGGCCTTGTAAGGGGCGATGATACCTTCCATCGAGGGCAGCCAGTGGTCGGTGAACACGTCGATATCGCCGCGCGCAAGGCTTTCAAAGGTGATCGGCAAGGACAAAAGGTTGGGCTCCACCTTGTAGCCCAGGGCGGTCAGAACCACGGTGGCAAGGCCGTTTTGCGCCATATTGTCGGTCCAGCCGACATCGACCATCCGCACGGTGCTGCAATCGGCGGCGATGCCTGCGACCGGAGTGGTCGCAAGCATCAAGGCCAGCACCGCCCGTTTGAAGCGGGCGGTCATGCTCATTGCAGGGCTGCCGTCACGGCCGCCATCGCATCGCCACCGTCCTTGGTGGTCACACCGTCCAGCCAGGGGCCGATCACATCGGGGTGGGCGGCCAGCCAGGCCTTTGCCGCCACACGCGGATCAGCGCCATCGTTCAGGATCGCGCCCATTATCTCGTTTTCCATCGCCAGCGTGAACGACAGGTTCGACAACAGCTTGCCGGTGTTGGCGCATTCGGTGACATAGCCTGCGCGGGTGTTGGTGTAGACGGTCGCCCCGCCCAGATTCGGGCCGAAGAAATCATCGCCGCCGGTCAGGTAGGTCATCTTGAAGTTGGCGTTCATCGGGTGGGGTTCCCAGCCCAGAAAGATCACGGCCTTGCCTTCGTTATCGGCCCGCGCCACCTGCGCCAGCATCCCCTGTTCCGAGCTTTCGACCAATTCGATGCCCGCATCCTTCAGGCCGAAGGCATTGGTGTCGATCATGTCCAGGATCAGCTTGTTGCCGTCATTGCCAGCCTCGATGCCATAGATCTTGTTGTCCAGATCGGCGGCATGGGCGGCGATGTCCTTGAAATCGGCAATGCCAAGGCCCGCACCGACGGCGTTGGTGGCCAGCGTGTATTTCGCACCTTCCAGGTTGGCGCGCACGGTATCGACGGTCTTGGCGTCGCGATAGGGGGCGATGTTGGATTCCATCGTCGGCATCCAGTTGCCCAGGAACACATCAATATCGCCCGAGGCAAGGCCCTCATAGGTGACGGGCACGCCCAGCACATTGGTTTCGGTCTGATAACCCAGGGCCTCAAGGATCAAAGTGGTCGCGGCGGTGGTGGCGGTGATATCGGTCCAGCCGACATCCGAGAAGGTGACTTTATCGCAGCCCGCCGCATAGGCAGAGCCCGCGAACGCAAAAGCAACGGTGCTGGCCAGAAGGGCCGATTTGAAAGACATGAGTAGCTCCCCGGTTTTTTGTTGATTGACGAGTCAATAAACTTCAAGTTAGCTGCATTTGGCAAGTATAATTTTGGACCTTTCGCAGCATGCCCAAGCTTGGAATGGAGCCTATCCGAAAGGCGGCGCTCGTCAAAGCCACGATTGTGGAAATCGGGCGAACCGGGTCTTTGGATGTGACCGTCAGCCAGATTGCCAAGCGTGCGGGCATGTCCAGCGCGTTGGCGCATCACTATTTCGGGTCCAAGGAAGAGATTTTTCTGGCGGCGATGCGCCATATCCTGACGCTGTACGGCGCCGAGGTGCGCGGCGCGCTGGCGCTGGCGGATGGGCCGGAAAGTCGGTTGCGCGCGGTGCTGGCGGCGTCCTTCTCTCCGGCGAACTTCCGACGCGAGGCGGTTGGCGCCTGGCTGAACTTCTGGGTGCTGGCGCAGACGGTGCCCGAGGCAAAGCGGTTGTTGAAAGTGTATCAGGGCCGTTTGCGATCAAACCTTCTGGTCGGGCTGCGCCCGTTGGCAGGTGGGCGGGCGGAAAACATTGCAGATGGTCTGGGCGCGTTGATTGACGGGCTTTATCTGCGCGAAGTGCTGAAAACCGGGGCGCCGGACGGGCCGGCGGCGGTGGCCACGGCCACGGCCTATCTGATCGCCAAGCTGGGGCAAGCGGCGACATAAGACGCACCCCGGCACGCCTTTCGCCCAGCCAGGCCCGGCGCGCCGGGGCGGCGACGGGGGCCGTGCAAGACCAAACAGAGACAAGGGCCGGAATGGCCAGCAGGGGAATGGAATGACGGCGGAATATGTGATCATCGGGTCGGGGTCGGCAGGGTCGGCGGTGGCGTATCGGCTGGGCGCTGCGGGCAAACGCGTGGTTGTGATCGAACAGGGCGGGTCGGATCGCGGCCCGTTCATCCAGATGCCCGCCGCGCTGTCCTATCCGATGAACATGGCGATGTACGACTGGGGCTTCAAATCCGAACCCGAGCCGCATCTGGGCGGGCGGCAACTGGCCACACCGCGCGGGCGGGTGATCGGCGGGTCGTCCAGCATCAACGGCATGGTCTATGTGCGCGGCCATGCGCATGACTATGACACCTGGGAAGAGATGGGCGCGCAGGGCTGGTCCTATGCCGATGTGCTGCCGTATTTTCAGCGCATGGAAAACTGGCACGGCGGCGATGATGCCAAGCCCGGCGGCGATGCGGCGTTTCGCGGCCATGACGGCCCGCTGCACATCACCCGCGGCCCGCGCAAGAACCCGCTGTTTGACGCCTTCATTCAGGCGGGCAAACAGGCCGGCTATCCGGTGACGCCCGATTACAACGGTCAGGCGCAAGAAGGCTTTGGCGCGATGGAGGCGACGATCTGGAAGGGTCAACGCTGGTCCGCCGCCAATGCCTATCTGAAACCGGCGATGAAACAGGGCAATGTCAGCCTGATCCGGGGTTTTGCCCGCAAGGTGGTGATCGAAAACGGCCGCGCCACCGGGGTCGAGATTGAACGCGGCGGCCAGGTCGAGGTGATCAAGGCGAGCGTTGAGGTGATCGTTGCGGCGTCCTCGATCAACACGCCCAAGATCCTGATGCTGTCGGGGATCGGCCCTGCTGAACAGCTGCGCGAACATGGCATCGCGGTCGTGGCAGACCGGCCCGGCGTGGGGGCAAACCTGCAAGACCACCTTGAAATCTATATGCAATTTCAGGCGACTGCGCCGATCACCCTGTATAAATACTGGAACCTCTGGGGCAAGGCCGCCATCGGCGCGCAGTGGTTGTTCACCGGCAAGGGCCTGGGTGCGTCGAACCAGTTCGAGGCTTGCGGCTTTATCCGCTCCAAGGCGGGGGTGCCTTACCCGGATATTCAGTACCATTTCCTGCCCATCGCGGTGCGCTATGACGGCAAGGCTGCGGCAGGCGGGCATGGTTTTCAGGTGCATTGCGGCCCGATGCGTTCGAAATCGCGCGGCGCGGTGACTCTGCGGTCAGGCGACCCCATGGCGCCGCCGAAGATCCTGTTCAACTACATGTCCCACCCCTCGGATTGGGAGGATTTCCGCACCACCATCCGCCTGACGCGCGAGATTTTTGAACAACCGGCGATGAAAAGCCATGTGAAGGCAGAGATTCAGCCAGGGATAAACCTGCAAAGCGATGCCGAGTTGGACGCCTTCCTGAAAGAACATGTCGAAAGCGCCTATCACCCCTGCGGCACCGCACGGATGGGGCGGCGCGATGACCCGATGGCGGTGGTAGACCCCGAATGTCGCGTGATTGGCGTCGAAGGTCTGCGCGTGGCCGACAGTTCGATCTTCCCGCAGGTGACGAATGGCAACCTGAACGGCCCGTCGATCATGACGGGCGAAAAGGCGGCGGATCATATTCTGGGGCGGCGCCTGCCAAAATCCAACCTGCAGCCGGTGATCAACCCGAATTGGCAAACCAGCCAGCGCTGACTTGATCCGTGTCAAAGCCCGCGACCGACGGCATGCCTAAGGTCGCAGGGCAAATGACACAGAGGAGACCGCAGATGTCACACACCCCGCACGGGCTGGCCGAAGAATTCCCGGAACAAGCCACGAAAATCTCGGCGCTGAAAGAGCATGACGCGCATTTCGCCAAGCTGGTGGAAGA
>CAMFLG010000304.1 GCA_945957495.1 uncultured Pseudorhodobacter sp.
CTCGGAGATGTGTATAAGAGACAGCCGCTGACCCGGTCCAGCTATCATGCTGGCGATGATTTCGCCCGGCTGCGCGCCGCCCGGATGGAAAAACTCGCCCGCGTCTGATCTGCAAGGCGCGGAAAGACCAGCCACCCGCCCGCCGCGATAATTCGCGCATTTTTCCTAAATTTACTTCTTCTGGGTGTAAATACCCCCGGGGGTACGCCTTGGGGGGGTGCCGAAACGGCGCGGGGGGTGTGAAACCCCCGCTGCTTCGTCCTTAGCTTTCCGGCTGGCGATAGGCCTTGTGGCAGGCCGAACAGGCCCCGCCCAGCTGCGCCATCGAGGCTTTGACCGCCGCCGCATCGGTGCCCGCCGCCACCTGCATCATCGCCGCCGCATTGTTCAGATCGACGATCTTGTTCAGGAAATCCGCCTCATTGGTCCATATCTCGGGCAGGGCAAAGCTGTCGGCGGCCTTGTCCACTTCCGACCCGGCCGGGAATTGCGCCATGGAAATCACCGAGGCAATCGCCGCCACATTGGCCGCGGCCTTCGTCGCCGTCGCTTGGTCATAGGCCACTTCGCCCTTGGCCATGCCACCCAGCGTGCCCAGATCGCTGGCCATCTGCAGCATCAGGCCGTGACGGGTTTCCACCACATCGGCAAAGGGATCTTCCGCCTCTTGGGCAAACACGCCGAAGGCGGTCAGCGTTGCCATGGCGGTAAAGGCAATCAACTTTTTCTTCATTTGGAACTCCGGCTCCTATGCTCGCGCAGGTTGCGCTGTCTTGGTCCGCCTTCCGGGGGGAATCCATCAGCGTAGGGCAAGCAGTGTCGCGCGACCTTCGCGGATGCAAGCCAACCTGCGTATACCTTTGGTTAGAGGCGCGCCAAATCGCCTTCAAGTTTAGGCGATTGCGCGACTTTCTGCCGTATCCGAGGCCGCGTTCAGGCGGCTTTGCGCCCCGCGCGCAAGGCTGTTGCCTGATTTCTGGTCAAAGCAGCGCGGCCTCCGCAGGGCGGGCCGCTGGCCCAATCCCCCTGCGCGCCATAGTTGCGCAGATTTGACGAAAGGGATTCGCAGCCCCCCGATCAGGCGGTCTGCCTGATCGCATATTTCGATCACTGCACTGGCGGCACCAGCGCCAGATAGGCTGCAACCGCCTGCCGATCCGATTCTGGCAGACGCGCCATGTTTTCCACCACATGCGCCATGTGACCACCCACCGAGTCGAACTCTGGCGTAAAGCCCGAGGTCAGGTATTCCACAATATCGGCCTGCGTCCAGGTCAGTTTGGCCGGGGTGATGTTCGGGGTCTTGCCCTTGCCATTCGGGTTCACAGCCCCCGACAGCCATTTGCCGGTCTGCAGCCCGCCCAGCGCGTTGCGCGGCGTGTGGCATTCGCCGCAATGTGCCATCGCCTCGGCGATATAGCGGCCCCGGGTTTGCTCTGGCGTCAGATCGCCCTGAATGACCCAATCCGTATTAACGAACATCCGCTTCCAGATGCCCAGACTACGGCGGATGTTGAACGGAAAGCTGACCTCATGCGACTTTGACGGCTCTGCCGAGGCGGGCAACGTGTCCATGAACGCCTTCAGGTTGGCGACATCCTGCGGAACCATCTTGTTATAGGCGGCATAGGGCAGGGCGGGGTACAGGTGATTGCCCTCGTCATCCACGCCCTGCGTCACCGCATTGGCAAATTGCACCAGCGTCCAGCCGCCAATGCCTTCGTTCGGATCGGGCGAGATGTTCGGCGCCATGAAGGTGCCAAAGGCGGTCGGAAACGCCTGCCCACCCGACAGCACCAGCATCGCATCGCCCGTCGCATCCGCCGCCGCATGACAAGAGGCACAGCCCGCCGCCCAGAACACCTGCTCGCCCGCCTTTGCGTCACCGGTCAGCCCGTCATAGGCTGCCACATCAACGCTGGTGGGGGCCGACAACACCCAAAAGCCCGCCGCACCCAGAACGACAAGGCCAGTAAATCCGTAAAGCAGCTTTTTCATCATCTGTCCTTGTGCAAAGGCGATCTGTCTACCTGCCCGCCAACCCCGCGCTTAACTGCGAAACCTTACGCCAAGCTTACAAGACCCATGCGCTTTGCGGAATATAAATTACCGCAGCTTCATCGGCCCGTTCACCGTCAGAAACTCCGGCCAACCCCAAAAATGCTCGATGCCAACCAGAGCCAGACCGATGGCCAAAATGATCAACAGCATCCTGACCTGTCGCCAGGACGGCGGCCGCCGCGCCCAACGTGAGGCGCGCAGGAGCCAGCGTTCCATCACAGCTCTGGCCCGGTAAAGCGCACCTTGCCGATATAGGGCAGATTGCGGTTGCGCTGCGCAAAGTCGATGCCATAGCCCACGACGAATTCGTCGGGAATCTCGAACCCGGTCCAGGTGGCCTTGATCGGCACCTCGCGCCGCGACGGTTTGTCCAGCAGCGCGCAAACCTCCAGCCGCGCCGGTTCGCGCGACCGCAGCAGGTTAACGACATGGCTTAACGTAAAGCCGGTATCGACGATATCCTCGACCACCAGCACATCGCGGCCCGCAATCTCGCCGCGCAGATCCTTCAGGATGCGCACTTCGCGGCTGGAATGCATCGCATCGCCGTAAGAGGATGCCTCAAGGAAATCCACCTCCACCGGCAGGTCGATCTCGCGCACAAGGTCGGCGATGAACACGAAAGACCCACGCAGCAACCCCACCACGACCAGCTTGTCGCAATCGCGGTAATGCGCGGTGATCTGGCGCGCCAACTCCTCAACCCGGGCCGCAATGGCCTTGGCCGAGATCATCTGATCAATCACATAAGGACGATGCGGCATGGGACCCCCTTGATTTCCCCCCGGTTCCTACCCAAAACCGGACACCAAGTCACGCGATAGGTTATGTATGCCCCACCACGCCGAAACAAAACACCTGCCGTATTCGGCGGCCCAGATGTTCGATCTGGTGGCGGATGTCGCGCGTTACCCGGAATTTCTGCCCTGGACCGCCGCCGCCCGCATTCGGTCACGCGGGCCGATTGAGGGCGGCGAGGTGATGGAGGCTGATCTGGTGATCAGCTTCAAGGTGTTCCGCGAACGGTTTGGCAGCCGGGTTGTGCTGTATCCGGGGCAGGGGCGGATCCTGACGGAATATCTGGACGGCCCGTTCAAACACCTCAAATCGGTGTGGAGCTTTCAAGACGCGGCAAGCGGCGGTTGTGAAGTGTCGTTCGAGGTGGATTTCGAATTCAAGAACCCGATTCTGGCCGGGATCATCGGCATCGTGTTCAACGAGGCGATGCAGCGCGTCGTGCGCGCGTTCGAGGCGCGGGCAAAGGTCTTGTACGGGTAGGGTGGGCAATATTGCCCACCTTACGAAACCGCCCCCGCCAACAGCGCAAGGGCATGGTCGCGCGCCGCCGCGCGCACCTTGGCGCGGCCCTTGGCGCCAAATTCCACCGTCTCCACCACCACCGGCCTTCCCCGCACCGCCAGGCCAAAGCACACCCGCCCCTCGGGCTTGAACTCTGACCCGCCCGGCCCGGCAATCCCGGTGATCGACACCGCCAGCTGCGCCTTGGACCGTTCCAACGCCCCCTCGGCCATCTCGCGCGCGACTTCTTCCGAAACCGCACCATGCGCGGTCAGCGTCTCGGCGCTGACGCCCAGCATGTCGATCTTGGCCTGATTGGAATAGGTGACAAAGCCGCGGTCGAACACATCTGATGACCCGGCCACATCGGTCAAGGCGGCGGCCACCATCCCCCCGGTGCAGCTTTCCGCCGTGGCGATGCGAAATCCCCAATAGCGTGCGGCTTGCAGCAGGTCGGCGGGTGTCATCGGTTTACCTCATCAGGGCCATGGGGATGTGATACAATCCGGCAGCAACGATTGTCGCGATGCCAGCAAACAACCCCGCCCATAAATCGTCAAGCATCACCCCCGCCGCATCATGCCGCCGATCCGCCCGGCCCACCAGCCAGGGCTTCCAGATGTCGAACAGCCGGAAAAACAGAAAGGCCGCCACCGGTGCGGGCCAGGGCAGAAACCCCTCCCATCCGCGCGCCCAGAATGCCGCCGACGAAAACAGCAGCGCAATCCATTGCCCCGCGACCTCGTCAATCACGAATTCGGATGGGTCATCGCCCGGCCGGTCCGCCAGCTCGCGCCCCACCGCCCAGAACCCTGCCACGCTGACAACGACTGTCGCCCCCACCAGCGCCGGAAACCCCAGATAGCGGTCGATCAGCACCCCCAGGATCACCGCCACCAGCGACCCCCAGGTGCCCGGCGCCGGGCGCAGCAACCCCGCGCCAAAGAAAATCGCGATCCAGCGGCTCATGCCTTCACCAGCGCAACCGTGGCCATCGCGGCAATGCCCTCTTCGCGCCCGGTGAATCCCAACCGTTCCGATGTGGTAGCCTTCACCGACACCCGATCCACCTCTACCCCCATGATCGCAGCCAAGGCCGCCCGCATCGCAGGCGCATGTGGCCCCACCTTGGGCCGCTCGCAAATCAGCGTCACATCGCAGTTGGCAACGCCATACCCCCGTGCCAGCGCGCGTTCCATCGCATGACGCAGGAAGATATGGCTTTCCGCGCCCTTCCATTGCGGGTCAGACGGCGGGAAATGCTGGCCGATATCGCCATCCGCCAAGGCGCCATAAATCGCATCGGTCAGCGCATGCA
>CAMFLG010000305.1 GCA_945957495.1 uncultured Pseudorhodobacter sp.
GCCGTGTGCAGGCCTGATCCTGCGGCGATTTCCAGCATCCGGCCCTTGGCCGGGCCCTCCGCCTGCAATACCGCCAGAATCGGTTCGGCATTGCGCGCGGCGGATTTCACCATCCGGCGACCATCGGGCAGCACCTCTGCCCCACTATCCGGCAGCGTCAGCTTCATCCAAAGCGCGCCGGCGACAGGGCAGCCACCATATCCGGCGCAATCGCAGGCGCGCGCCCGGCGATCAGATCGGCGGCAAGCTGGCTGGCGGCGGCAGAGGTTTGAAAGCCATAGCCGCCTTGCCCGCCGATCCAGACAAAGGACGGCTCCCGCAGATCGCGCCCGATCACCAGCGACCGGTCGGGCGAAAATGTGCGCAAGCCCGCCCAGTTGGAAATGATCCGCGTCACCGGTTCCGTCACCATTTCCTCATAACGCGCCAGCCCTTCGGCCAGAACCATATCATCAGCCCAAGCGTCATGCGGCGCCATCGGGTGTTCTTCCGACGGCGAGACGATCAGTGCCCCGGCGTCCGGCTTGGCATACCACGTCTCGCCCGCGCCATGCAGCATCGGCCAGCCGCTGGTATCATGCCCGCCGGGCGCCGGGATGCGCGCCATCGACCGGCGGTAAGGTTGAAACCCGATCGGGCGCACCCCGGCCAGCTTTGCCACCTCGTCCACCCAGGCGCCACCGGCGTTCACCAGTGTTTCCGCCGTGAGGTCGCCCTGCGCCGACGTGACCCGCCAGCCGCCAGAAATTTTGACAATCGCCGTCACCTTGGCGCGGGTCAGGATGCGCGCGCCATTCGCCTTGGCCTCGCGGGCAAAGCTTTGCAGCAAGAGGTCGGTGTCAATATCCCAGGCCTTCGCCGACACCCCAACGCGGCGGATCACGTCAAGATTCAGGATCGGCACCACCGACTTCGCCTCTTCCAGCGATACCTCATGCAGGCCCATCGCCGCGCAATCGGTCTCAAAGTCCGCCTCTTCGCCGGGGCGGGCCAGAAACATCAGGCCACGGTCGGACAAAAGGTTCGGCAGCGCGCGGAAATGATCGCCCGAGGCCATCGACAGCGCCACCACCGGTGCCAGACCATAGCGCGGCTCGTACATCGCGGCAGACCGGCCCGAGGCGTGATGCGCCAGCGCGTCCTCGGCCTCCAGCAGCAGCACGCTGCCCAGATGTGACAGCCGTGCCGCCGCCGAAACCCCTGCGATCCCGCCGCCAATGATCAGAAAATCCGCGTCCATTGTCCTGCCCTTGCAATGAAAAGGCATGGGGGTTGCCCATGCCTTGCCTGCCGCCAGATAGCCACGCGAAAGCGGGGAAGTAAACATGCAGCCTGCCGCGCAAAGGGCGCCTCGCGCGGCAGACTGCCCGCCCCGCCGTCAGCCTTTCTTGACTTCCTTCAGCTTGTCGATGCCCATGACCTTCAGTGCCAGGCTTTCATAGAAAGGCTCGGATGTGCCCTTGCGCAGTTTGCGCAGGAAGTATTTCTCGAAGCCGATCTTGGCCAGATGCACCCATTTGCCAGAGGACGACCAGTTGACGTTGCGCGGCGGGATTTGCGGCTGCGCCACAAAGGCGATGCCAGAGTCGCCGAAATCGGCCAGACAGATCGCGTTCCAGGTGCCAACCTCATCCGGTTCCTTGCCCCGCAGCAGCGCGCCGATGTTATGGGCGGTCGCCGTAACCATGGATTCGATCATGAAGCCTGTCTTGGGCACACCACAAGGCACCGGGGTGGCGGCCATCGGCGGGATGGCTACGCAGACCCCCACCGCAAACACGTTGCGATATTTCGGGTTGCGCTGGTGCTTGTCCACAATGGTAAAGCCGCGCGGATTGCTCAAACCTTCAATGCCCATCAGCGGCTTGATGCCCCGGAAGGCGGGCAGCATCATCGAATAGGCAAAGGGCAGCACCTTTTCGCCCTTGCCCACGCCGTCCTCGCCAATCTCTTCGACGGTCATCTTGCCGTCTTCGACCTTCTTGACCTTGGTGTTGGTCATCCACTTGATGTGCTTGGCGCGCATCTCGGATTCCAACAGGCCCTTGGTGTCACCCACCCCATCCAGCCCCAAATGGCCGACGTAAGGCTCTGGCGAGACGAACATCATCGGCACCTTGTCGCGGATCCTGGCGCGGCGCAGCGCGGTTTCCAGAATGAACAGGAATTCATAAGCCGGGCCAAAGCAGCTTGCCCCTTGCACCGCGCCGATGATCACCGGGCCGGGGTTTTCCAGCAGCTTTTCAAACATCGTCTTGGCGGCAAGTGCATGGTCAACGTGACAGACCGATTGGGTAAAGCCCTCTGGCCCCAGCCCCTCAATCTCGTCAAAGGCCAGTTCCGGGCCGGTGGCAATCACCAGATAGTCGTAGGAAACCGAGGTGCCATCGACCAGCGCGATGCGGTTTTCATCGGGATAGACGCGCTCTGCCGCCACTGGTTTGAACCCGATGCCCTTTTTCGCCATCGTCGGCGCCAGATCCACCGTCACGTCTTCGCGCTTGCGCCAGCCTACGGCGATCCACGGGTTCGACGGCACAAAATGATAGGTGGGGTCTTTTGTAACCACCGTGATCGTATCTTCCGGCCGCAATTGATCCTTCAACTCGTAGGCCATGATCGACCCGCCGAGCCCCGCCCCCAACACAACAATATGTGCCATTTCAGTTCCTCCCGTTCCCCTGAACCGTCGCACACCATAACATGCACAAAAATGAATATTATGATCTATGTCAAGGATGTGACAATTTGTCCGGCCAAACGGAAAAAGGCCCGCTTTCGCGGGCCTTTTCAGTCAGATCGAAACCGAAACCGGGATCAGGAGGCGCTTTCGACGCCTTTGACGAACCAGTCGATCACGGCCAGATCGGCCAGCGACATGACTTCGCCTTCCTTGACCTTCAGGTTGCCGTCCTGATCGTAGATCGGGCCGGTGAAGATATCGAAGGTGCCCTTCTTGTAGCCTTCCTGAACCTCGTCAGCCAAAGCCGCAACATCGGTGGGAACTGCTGCGCTGTAGGGAGAGATCACCACGGTGCCTTCCTTGAAGCCATCCCAGGTGTCTTCCGACTTCCAGGTGCCATCCAGAATCATCTTGGTGCGGGCAACGTAGTAGGGGCCCCAGATGTCTTCGATGGCGGTCAGGTGGGCTTGCGGGGCAAAGCTGGACATATCCGCGCCTTGACCAAAGCCATAGAGGCCCTTCTGTTCCAGAATCTGCAGCGGGCCGGGGCTGTCGGTGTGGGTGGTGACGATGTCACAGCCCAGGTTGATCAGCGTCTCGGTGGCCGCAGCCTCTTTCGGCGGGTCGAACCAGCTGTCGATCAGCACCAGTTTCACGGTCGCCGCCGGGTTCATCCGCTGTGCCGACAGCGCAAAGGCGTTCACGCCCAGCACGACTTCGGGCACCTTGTAGCTGCCCAGATAGCCCAGCGTGCCCGATTTCGACATTTTGCCCGCGATGGTGCCCAGAACGGCGCGACCTTCGTGGAATTTCGAATTGTAGGTCGCCACGTTGTCGGCGCGTTTGAAGCCGGTGCAATGTTCAAACTTCACATCCGGGAATTCCGACGCGACCTGCAACGTCTGATCCATATAGCCGTAAGAGGTCGTGAAGATCAGCTTGCAGCCCTGCTGCGCCAGATCGCGGATCACCGGGATCGCCGAGGCGTCTTCAGCGACGTTCTCGACGTAAAGCGTCTCTACCTTGTCGCCAAGTTCGGATTCGATCGCCTCACGCCCCTTGTTATGCGCCCAGGTCCAGCCATAGTCGCCGATCGGGCCAAGGAAGATGAAACCGACCTTGATCTTGTCTTCGGCGCGCGCGGCGCTGCCGATCATCGAAAGGGTGGCGGCAACGCCCATGCCCTTCATCAGTGTACGACGGGAAAGTTTGGTCATTCAGGTCTCCTGTTGGTGGTGGTTTTTTGTTACGTTGATGGCAGGAAGGGCTTGCCAAGGCAAGCAGGCGCCGAGGCCCCGATATTCCCCCGGGACGAGATGAAGGTCAGGGCAACGACGGTCATAAGATAGGGCATGGCGGCCCAGAACTGCGACGGGATCATCTGGATGACGGGCAGTGCGTCGCCAAAGCCGCCCGCCTTTGCGAACAGCTCCAGCCACATCAGCACACCAAAGAAATACGCCCCCGCCAACAGCCGCCCCGTACGCCAGCCGGCAAACACCACCAGCGCCAGCGCAATCCAGCCGCGCCCGGCGGTCATCTTTTCGGCCCACATCGGCGTGATCACCATCGAGAAATAGGCCCCGCCGATGCCCGCCATGGCCCCGCCAAAGGCGATGGCCGCATAGCGCACCGACACCACCGAATAGCCGATGGAATGGGCCGAATGGTCATTCTCACCCACCGCGCGCAGGATCAGGCCGGAACGGGTGGATTTCAGGAACCACGCCACCAAGGGCACCATGATCAGCGCGAAATAGACGATGGGGGAATGGCCGAAGATCAGCTTCCACACCGGGTCTTTCGCCAGCGCATCCGGAAAGACCGAGGTGAAGGGCGCAATGATTCGCCCGGTGAACGACAGGCCCAAGAGCGACGACAGGCCGGTGCCAAAGATCGTCAGGGCAAGCCCGGTTGCGACCTGATTGGAATTCAGCCCCAGCACCAGCACCCCGAACAGCAGCGACGACAGCGCCCCGCCCACGGC
>CAMFLG010000306.1 GCA_945957495.1 uncultured Pseudorhodobacter sp.
GCTGACGATCTGGTTCGACCCCGCCATGGCTTGGGAAGCGGCGCCGAGCGGCAAGCACGGCCGACGACGCGACTATGGCGATCCCGCGATCCAGTTCTGCCTGACGATGAAGGCCCTCATCGGCATGGCGCTGCGGCAAACGACAGTGTTCATTGAGAGCCTGCTGCGTCTGATCGGCCTGGACTGGGCGGCCCCCCGACCTCAGCACGTTGTCGCGGTGCCAGAAGATGCGTAAGGTGAACATCCCCTAACGCGGATCGGACCTAGGGCTTTGGCACAGCCAGGCCAGCATCCAGCCTGCGGAACGGGGCGCGAAACAGGTTGTGGCGATTGGCGAGGTAATCGCTTGGCAGATTCACCGGCGATGGGCCGCCCCGCAGAAATTCGGCCTGCGCCAGATGCTGCTGCCAGATTTCCAGCACTTCTGACGAAAGCTCTGGATGATAGCGCACGCCTTCAATTGCCAGGCGCGCAGCGGCCAGATCACCCGCCGCGAGATGGTCGTTTGCTGCCCCAAGCCGTGACCACAGATTGCGTGGTCGTAGCGTCGCGGAACTGCGCAGACCAACCCTGTGCTCTTCAGATTGATCCGTGGGCATCAAATCTCCTGAGGCATCGCTGGTGCCCGACTTTTATAGCAGCGACTGCCCAGCCACAACAACCGCAGCGGACAAGATTGGGATAAGCCTTCGGGATGATGCAGACTTAGACAGCAGCCGGACGCGAGATGGTCAAATGGCTAAACACTCATCGAGATCAAGCTGTTTCAGGGTGATTGCCCAGGCACCCGCGCGCTGATTTCGTGAAGCCGCCCTTGAGCGGAAGGCCATCTCCATTGCATAGTGCAGACAATTGGCACCGCTCTGGTTGCGGCGGGCAGACCATCTTCCGGGCGCCCGTGTGGGTGCCGGAATCCTGAAAGGCAGTATTGATGGCCCCTAAATTTGGCACGAGCGGTTTGCGCGGCCTTGTCGTTGAACTTACCGATTCATTGGTTGAACAGTATGTGCGCGCCTTTCTGGATGCCTGCCCGCAAGGCGATGCCGTCTATATCGGGCGCGATCTGCGCGAATCGTCACCGCGAATCGCCGAGGCGGTGATCCGGGCGGTGCGCTCGGCGGGGCTGCGCGCCATCGACTGCGGTGCGGTGCCGACACCTGCACTGGCGCTTGCC
The DNA here is from genome assembly GCA_945957495.1 of uncultured Pseudorhodobacter sp. Lineage (GTDB taxonomy): Bacteria > Pseudomonadota > Alphaproteobacteria > Rhodobacterales > Rhodobacteraceae > Cypionkella. Next base: position 1,175 of record CAMFLG010000306.1, read on the forward strand.
TCGCTGCGGCATGGGGCCTCGGCCATCATGATCACCGGCAGCCATATTCCCGCCGATCGCAACGGGCTGAAATTCTATGTGCCGTCGGGTGAGATTTCCAAATCCGATGAGACGGCGATTGTGGCTGCCTTCGGGCGAGAGCATCCGGATGCCGCCGTTCCCGGCGCGCGCGAGGCGTTTCCCGACTGTGCGGCCCAATATCTGGCGCGCTATCAAACCGCCTTTGGCGCGAATGCCCTGCGCGGGCTGCGCATCGGCGTTTACGAACACAGCTCTGTCGCCCGCGATATCTTTGCCCGGGCGGTGACGGCACTGGGTGGTGCAGCGGTTTTGCTGGCCCGGTCAGAGGTGTTCATTCCGGTTGATACCGAGGCGGTGGACCCCGAAACACGCGCGCAGTTGGCGGGTTGGGTGGCGACGCACGCACTGGATGCCATCATTTCGACCGATGGCGACGGCGACCGGCCGATGTTGGCGGATGCCGCGGGCCGGATCGTCCCGGGCGATGTGCTGGGCGCCCTGACGGCGCGGTTTCTGGGCGCCACCACCCTGGTGACGCCGGTATCCTCCAACACGCAAATTGCCCAGATGCCGGGCTTTGCCAGCATCACCCGCACCCGGATCGGGTCGCCATTCGTGATTGCGGCGATGGAGGCGGCTTTGGGCGCCGATCCGTCCGTGGCCATTGCGGGCTATGAGGCAAATGGCGGGTTCTTGCTTGGGTTTGCGGCGCAGGGGCCAACGGGGGTGCTGGCACCGCTGATGACCCGCGACAGCCTGCTGCCCGCGCTGGCACCTTTGGCCGCCGCTCGGGCCAGCGGGCAAAGTCTGGCCGCGCTGGTTGCTGCCCTACCACAGCGGTTCACCGCCGCCGACCGGCTGGTTGGGGTGGATAGTGCGCGCGCGGCGGTACTTTTGTCTGGTTTGCTGGCAAGCGCGGCGGCAAGGGCAGAACTTTTCAGCGACTGCGGTGCAGAAGCGGCGATTGATCAGACCGATGGTCTGCGCGTGACCTTCAAAAGCGGCGACATCCTTCACCTGCGTCCCTCGGGCAATGCGCCAGAGTTTCGCTGTTATGCCGAAAGCGAAAGCGCAGAGCAGGCCGAGGCCCTTGTTCGGAAATATCTGGAAATCATCGGGCAAAGGCTGTCTTAGGGTCGGGCGGCTGAACGGGGGCTACAGGAACAACCGCCCGTCGCTGAATTGCAGGGCTTCGATGTTGACCAGCACGTCGACGCCATCTGTGCCACCGGCCAGATGCAGCACGCTGATGCTGTGGTCGGCGTTGTAGGTGGTCGTGTAATCCGCCTTCTTGCCGGAATAAATCGCGGTGTCCCAGCCAGTGGCCGCGACAAAGCTGGCCATATCAACGCCGTCAAAGCCGTTGATCAGATGCCCGAACGTTTTCGCATTCAGCCAATCGTTGCCACTTCCCCCCAGGACGGCATTCGGATCGGTTGGAACATCATCGGTATTCAGATCAAGTTTCAGGTTCTGCCCGCCAATCGTGATGGTCCGGGTAACGGGTGCGGCCAGACCGCCGCCGCTGAACGTGACCTCATAGGTTCCCGCAGAAAGCTCGATCTGATAGCCCCCGCTGGACCAGGCCAGCGTGCTATAGCTTTTGCCATCGCGCGTCGCGGTGACCGTGATACCGCCCAGACCTTCGCCCGCAGCGTAGAAACGATCGCCATCCGCATCGTAAAAGATGACGCCGACCAACTGCGGCACATAGCCAGATCGTGCACCAAAATCCTCTGTCACCACCCAAGGCCCAACTGTGTCCCATGGGTTGACATGCCCAATCGCGGAGATCCCTACCTCGGTGTATTTCGCATCGAGCATGGCGATGCGGTGCCCCGCATTGTCCTGCATACCGTCGCCTTGGCTGCGCCAGTCCGGCAGCAGCAAGTCGTCGCTGTCAAAATCAACACCGTCATACCCCCAATCCACCAGAAAGGCCGCGTGCGTATACAGAGGGTCCTTGGAAAACGCGAAGGTATTCGCTGTAACCGGCCGGGCTCATTTGCAAAAAGCGGGTGAAAGGCTGGGTTCCCCTTTCCCCTGACAGATCCTATCTGCGACCTCTGTAATGGCTGTGCCGAGGGCGGTGACGCGATTCAACACGGCGACGCGGGCCTGAAACTCGGCGACCTGACGGTCTAAGTCGCTGGTGGACAGGCGCTGGCCCCGCAGCTTGACGCAGTGCATTCTGGCCTTTGCATGGATTCGGCGGTTACACCCACTCCATCGTCGCCAGATGGTCCGCCCGACGCGCGTCGATATGCGCAAGATTTCGTTGCACGCAACAGCCAGGGCGGCGATGGCGTCGCTGCACTTGCAGTAGTCTAGGGCGCCATCGGCGGTGACGGTGGCGATCCCTTGTTCCAGCGGTCTTTCAACGAACCTTGTCGTTTGCCGCAGCGCCATGCCGAAGATGGACTTCAGGGTCAGGCAGGTGCAGATCGCGCAATCGCACCAAAGGCCAGCTATCACGCTGGATTCATAGCATGAATCTTGAAGAAGATTTGTGCATCAGAGCTGTGTATCGCCAGGGGCTGGAGGGGACTTTGGCCCTTTGGCTGGCTGCCGTTCTGGGGCGAATTTAGGCCGGGTTGAACAGGCAGGCTTTGGACCGCATTGGCGTTTAATTCTATGAGAACGAATTGCAATTCATGTGACATCTGCCGCAGGGCTTGCTACGCGCTTGAAAAGTCGGCCCCCGGGGGCCGCAAGAATGAGAGCAGTCTTTGAAAGTTGAACAGACCCCTCTACCCGGCCTTCTGGTCCTGACACCCGCGCGGTTTGCAGACAACCGGGGGTATTTCAGCGAAACCTGGAACCGGCAACTTGCCCGGACGGTGGGCGTTGATATTGATTTCGTACAAGACAACCATTCGCTTTCGCACCAGGTGGGAACCGTGCGCGGGTTGCATTTTCAGGTGCCGCCGCATGCTCAGGCCAAGCTGGTGCGCTGCGGGCGTGGCAGGCTTTTCGATGTGGCTGTCGATATCCGCTGCGGCAGCCCGACCTTCGGGCGTTGGTTCGGCATCGAACTCAGCGCGGAAAACGGTCGCCAACTGCTGATCCCGGTCGGCTTCATGCACGGCTTTGTCACCCGGGAACCCGACACAGAGATTGTCTATAAATGCTCTGATTACTATGCCGCCGACCACGACCGCGCTGTGCGGTTCAACGACCCGCAGATCGCGATTGATTGGGGCATTGATCCTGATACGGCCATCCTGTCACCCAAGGATGCCGCCGCACCCGTGCTTGCCGATTTCGACAACCCGTTTGTGTTTGAAGATCCAGGCGCTGGCGCTGCCCTGTAGCCGGCCCGCCCGGCTATCCCTTTGCCGCGAACCCGCCGGATTTGTGCCATGCCCAGGCATCGCCGATCATCTGCGGCAGGGTGGAGCGTTTGGGCTGCCAGCCCAGTTCCTCGGTCGCGCGGCGGCTGCCGGACACCAGTTTGGTC
>CAMFLG010000307.1 GCA_945957495.1 uncultured Pseudorhodobacter sp.
GCCCCAGACCCTGCAGCAAAGCCCCCGGCCCGATGCCCGACAGTTGTAAAAGCTGCGGCGAGTTGACCGCCCCGCCCGACAGGATCACCTCGGCGTTGCAGCGCAATTCCTGCAACTGACCGTCCTTCAGATATTCCACCCCCACAGCGCGGCGGCCTTCGAACAGCACCCGCGTCACTTGGGCCTTGGTGATCACCGCCAGGTTCTGCCGCCGCATCGCCGGGCGTAGAAACGCCCGCGCTGCCGAATTGCGCCGGGCCTTGTGAATGGTCATCTGATAGGTGCCTGCCCCTTCCTGCTCGGCGCCGTTGAAATCGGGATTATAGGGCAAGCCGCCCTGACCGCAGGCCTTGATATAGTCCTGCACCAGCCAATGCAGGCCCTTGCGGTTTTCGGAAATGAACAGCGGCCCGCCCTTGCCGCGATAATCGTCGCCGCCCGCCTCGGTATCCTCCATCGCCCTGTAGGCGGAAAGGCAATCGTCCCAGCCCCAGCCGGGGTTTTCGGCGCCCCATTCCTCGTAATCCGCCCGATGGCCACGGATATAGACCATGGCGTTGATCGAGGAGGATCCGCCCAGGATCTTGCCGCGCGGCCAGTGATCCTGTTGCCCGGCCAAACCCGGATCGGGTTCAGTCTTGTACATCCAGTTCACCGCCGGATCGTAGAACAGCTTGCCATAGCCCAGCGGCAGTTGCACATAGAACCGCCTGTCGGTGCCGCCCGCCTCCAGCACGACCACCTTGTGCTTGCCGTTTTCGGTCAACCGATTGGCCACGACGGAGCCCGCCGAACCGGACCCGACGATGATGTAATCCGTATCGTGCATGGTCGCCCCTTCCCCGCAGAACGCCTTTACCTAGAGCCTGTCTGGTTTTCATAGAAACATGCGGATCGAAATTCGCGGTCGAGCGAAGCGAGAGGCAGCGATTTTCGATTCCGTGTTAATCAGACAGGCTTTAGCGCCACGGATGTGGCTTTCCTTTACGGTCTGCGACAGCATATGTCGTTTCCGGCAAAAGATTGTGCAGCGTTGCACAGCAGGGCGCATTTGGCTTTTCGCCCGTTCCGGTTCAGTATGAAGCCCATCAGCACTGAATGGGGAAAGCAGATGGCCCGAAAGGCCCGCCTGACGCGAGAATTGGTCGATCGTCTGCCGCAGAAGGTAGAGGATCAGGGGCCGATTGCCTGGTCGGTTGATGACAGCCATTATCCCCGCACGACGGCAGAACTGATTTCCGAGATGCCTGCCGACGGAAAGCTATGGGTCTTTGCCATCGGATCACTGATCTGGAACCCCCGGATGCCCGTGGCGGAAACCCGGCCTGCCGTGGTGCGGGGCTGGCGCCGGTCGTTCTGTCTGGGGCCGGATGAACGCTATCGTGGCAACCCGGCGGCACCCGGCCTGATGTTAAGCCTTGTGCGCGGCGGGCAGGCGCGTGGCGTGGCGCTGCGGATGGCGGCAGATGATCTGGCTTGTTCGCTGGAGGCGCTGTTGCGCAAGGAACCACCGCTGAAACCCAGTTGGGTGCGGGCAAAAACCCCCGAAGGCCCGATTTCGGCCATCGCCTTTACCCTGCCCCTGGACCATGCCCGCTGCGTTGAGGGCCTGTGCGAAACCGAAGTGGCCGACCGGCTGGCCTGCGCGGTGGGCACCATCGGCAGCATGGCGGACTATCTGCTGAACACCGTTTCACATCTGGCCGAGGCTGGCATCCGCGACCGCTATCTGTCGCGGATGGAGGCGCTGGTGGCAGAACGGTTGCAACGCCTGCCACCCACCTGAGGCCTATTTGCCCTTCCAGACCGGATCGCGTTTTTCGGCAAAGGCGCGGGCGCCTTCCAGCTGATCCTCGGATGAATAGAGCTTGTCCACAGTGGGCAGCAGCCGTTTGGTGATGCGGTTCAGCGCATCCTGAAACCGCATGTTTTCGGCCTCGCGCACCACTTCCTTGATCGCCGCGTAAACCAGCGGCGGGCCGGATTCCAGCAGCCGCGCCAGATCCCAGGCCTTGGACAGCAGGTCGGCGGGCGTGGTGATTTCCTTGACGATGCCCCAGCGCAGCGCCTCTTCGGCGTCAAACCAGCGCCCGGTCAGCAAAAGATCCATCGCAACGTGATAGGGGATGCGCTTGGGCAGCTTGATCGAGGCGGCATCGGCGACCGTGCCAGAGCGGATTTCCGGCAGCGCGAAGGTGGCATTGTCGGAACACAGGATCAGATCGGCCGACAGCGCCAGTTCCAGCCCGCCACCACAGCAGATACCGTTGACGGCGGCGATCACCGGTTTGTTCAGGTTCGGCAGTTCCTGCAAGCCGCCAAATCCGCCAACGCCGTAGTCACCATCCACGGCATCGCCCTCTGCCGCGGCCTTCAGATCCCAGCCGGGGCAAAAGAATTTCTCGCCCTGCGCGCGCAGGATGCAGACCCGCAGGCTGTCGTCATCGCGAAAAGCGCGAAAGGCCAGCCCCATCACCCGGCTGGTTTTCAGGCTGATCGCATTGGCCTTCGGCGCGTCCAGCGTGACCTCAAGAACAGCGCCCTCGCGCCGGGTCTTGATCGGGCCTTCGGTCAGCATCGTCATTTCCATGGTTCACGCCTTTCTGATCAGGGCATCGACCGCAACGGCGCCAGTTTGGCGCACGAGGATCGGGTTGATTTCAATTTCTTCCAAGCTGTCATCCGCCTGCATCAGCGCGCCCAGTTGCACCGCCATCGCCGCCACGGCGGCCATATCGGCGCGGGGACGGCCACGATAACCATCCAGCAATGGCCAAAGCCGCAGGCCGCGCATCGCCGTCAGGATTTCGGATTCGGTCGCGGGCAGGATCAGCGTGACCGTATCTGCCAGCACCTCTGCCGTGACCCCGCCCATGCCCAAGGTCAGGCTGACGCCGTAAACCGGATCGCGGCGCAGGCCCAACAGGATTTCCCCCACCGCGCCTGTCACCATCTCCTCCGCCAGATAGCCGGTGGCCCCGGCCATTTCGGCCTGACCGTCAAGGTTGGACAGACCCAGCCGCACCGCGCCTGCCTCGGTCTTGTGGGCAAAGCCCAAGCCCTTCAGCGCCAGCGGCGCCTGCAACCCTGCCGCCTTGGCCTGAACCTCGGCCAGCGTTGCCGCCTGCACCCCCTTGGGCACGGCCACCCCGGCGCGGGCCAACAAAGCCTTCGCCTCGGCCTCGGACAGCATGACGCTGTCGCGTGGCACCAAGGCTGGGGCCGGACGCCAGCCCGGCAGGCCCGCCGGGGTTTGCGCCGCCCTGATCGCCGCCAGCGCGGTTTCCAGACCCAGAAGCGTGCAAACGCCCTGATCCATCAGCGCCGCTGCCCGCGCTTCACCAAAGTTTTCGGCCATGGATGCCACCGGCAAAGCGATCTTGCCGGTCGCCCGTTGCGCCGCGACGATCGCGTCAAAGGCAGGCTGGTAGCCGGACGGATCACAGCGATCGGCCCGCGGGCTGTCGATGATATAGATGCCCGCGTCATAGGCCTCTAGCATCGCGGTGAAAACCTCGGTGGTTTTCGGGCCGTCTCCCCAGATAAAGGTATGATAATCCAAAGGGTTGGAGATTGTGGGGATAGACCCCAGCACATTGAACAGACGGTCGTGCGTGGCCTGCGGCACCGGCGGAAAGTCGATGCCATAGGGCGCGGCCAGATCGGCCACCAGACCCGCCTCGCCCCCCGAACAGGACAGCGAACAGATCCGCGTGCCGATCTGCGGGCCGTGGACATGAAACAGCTTCAACGTCTCGATCAATTCCGACGGTGTGTTGACCTCGGCCACACCGATCTGGCGCAGGAAGGCAGACGAGGCCGCCCCGCCCCCGGCCAAAGATGCGGTGTGCGAGGCAGCAGCAGTACGGCTAAGTTCGGTCTTGCCCGATTTGATCGCCACAATCCCCTTGCCCATCGCCCGGGCCCGTTCGGCCAGCGCGGCAAAGGCCGGGGCATCGTCGATGCCCTCGATATAAAGTCCGACGGCCGTGACGCGCGGATCATCCAGCAGCGCGCCGGTCAGTTCAGCCAGCCCAACGACGGCCGCATTGCCAAGGCAAGCCACATAGGCCACGGGCAGCGCCCGTTGTTGCATGCCAAGGTTGATGACGATGTTCGAGGATTGGCTGACCAGCGCCACACCCTTTTCCACCCGCGCGCCGCCATGCTGATCGGGCCAAAGAAGGGCGCCGTCCAGATAGTTGATCACGCCGTAGCAGTTCGGCCCCAGGATTGGCATGGTGCGTGCCGCGTCGATCAGCTTTTGCTGCAACTCCGGCTCGCCCGCCTCGGTCCAACCCGAGGCAAAGCAGATCGCCCCGCCCGCGCCCATGGCAGCAAGTTCCGCCACCACATCCACCGTAGCGTGGCGGTTGACGCCGATGAAGGTGGCGTCCGGCGCTTGCGGCAGATCGGCCAGCGAAGGATAGGCCTTCAGCCCGCTGATTTCGGCCTTGGTGGGATGTACCGGCCAGACCGGGCCGTCAAACCCCATCTTCCGGCATTGTTCGATCACGTTCTTGGCCCAACCCGCGCCAAGAACGGCAATGGATTTCGGGCGCAGCAGGCGGTTCAGGTCTGTCATATCAGGGCCTTTGGATTGCAGAAAGCCCCGGGGGCTGTCTGCCCCCGGACCCCCGAGG
>CAMFLG010000308.1 GCA_945957495.1 uncultured Pseudorhodobacter sp.
CAGCGTGATTGCGGCGAAGATCGCCACAAAGCGATAGCCCTCGCGGTGCATCGGTTTCAGAAATGTTTCCAGCATGGTCATGGATGTGGCCCCTTGGCTTGACCCGTCACTCCTAGACCCACCTGCCCGGCGGTGCAACACCGGGTGCGCCAAGGCACCCGGCGTCATATCTCAGGCCGGAACGACCATGCCCTTGCCGCGTGCCAGTTCCAGCATCTTGGCCTGCAGCTTTTCAAAGGCCCGCACCTCGATCTGGCGGATACGCTCGCGGCTGACGCCGTAGCTGTCCGACAGCGCCTCTAGTGTCGCGGGGGTTTCGGCAAGGCGGCGCTGCATCAGCACATCCTTTTCACGCTCATTCAGCACCGACATCGCGTCTTGCAGCAGGGCATAGCGGGTTTCGAATTCATCCCGCGCCTCATAATCGCCGGCCTGATCGCTGTCTTCATCCTCCAGCCAATCCTGCCATTGCGTCGTGCCTTCGCCGTCCGATCCGACCGTGGCGTTCAGCGAGGCATCGCCCCCCGAAAGCCGGCGGTTCATATCCACCACCTCGGATTCCGAAACGTTCAGATCATGCGCGATCTTGGCGACGTTTTCCGGGCGCAGATCGCCCTCTTCCAGTGCGCCGACCTTGGCTTTGGCCTTGCGCAGGTTGAAGAACAGCTTTTTCTGCGCAGAGGTCGTGCCCAGTTTCACCAGCGACCACGACCGCAGGATATATTCCTGAATCGAGGCGCGAATCCACCACATCGCATAGGTCGCCAGCCGGAAGCCCTTTTCCGGGTCAAAGCGTTTGACCGCCTGCATCAGGCCCACGTTCGCCTCGGAAATCACTTCGGCCTGCGGCAGACCATAGCCGCGATAGCCCATGGCGATCTTGGCGGCCAGACGCAGGTGCGATGTCACCATCTTATGCGCGGCCTGCGCGTCCTGATGGTCTATCCAGCGCTTGGCCAGCATGTATTCTTCTTCCGGTTCCAACATCGGGAACTTACGGATTTCCTGCATATAGCGGTTCAGCCCCTGTTCCGGGCTGGGTGCAGGCAGATTCGCATAGGTGCTCATTCAGACGCCCCCTTTCAAACCCCGGGTCCATGCGCGGCCCCCGGGACAAACCGTTGATCTATGAAAGCGCGGATGCCCATTCAAGGGTTGCGCTAACATTGATTTCTTAACGCAGGATGAACCCACTTTCGTCGCAGCGAAAGCCAAGCTTGCGTGCGTTCACGCAGGTGTCATTGTGCGAAACATTTCCCCCGGCGCGGCGCTAACGGCGCAAGGTCTGCAGCAACTCTTCCATATCGGCAGGCAAGGGCGAGGAAAATTCCAGCATCTCGCCGGTGACGGGGTGCGCAAAGCCCAAGGTCGCGGCATGCAATGCCTGACGTGGAAAGCTGTTTCCGAACGCGGCCGCATCGCCAAAGATCTTTGGTGACAGTTTGCGCTTGCCGCCATAGGTCTGATCGCCCACCAAACCATGCCCGGCATAAGACATATGCACCCGGATCTGATGCGTGCGCCCGGTTTCCAGCCAGCATTCCATCAACGCCGCACCGCCAAAATCCTCGACCACTCGCGCCCGCGTCACCGCATGGCGCCCGGAATTCCACACCACCGCCTGCCGCTGCCGGTCGGTACGGTGGCGTTCCAGATGGGTGGCGATTTTCAGGATGCCACCCGCCTCGAAACTGATGCCCTTCAGCCCGCGCAGTCGCGGATCATAGGCAGAGGGCACGCCATGCACCACCGCCAGATAATGCCGGTTCACGCTATGCGCCTCGAACTGAGCGGCAAGGCCGTGATGCGCCCGGTCGGATTTCGCCACCACCAGCAGCCCCGTGGTGTCCTTGTCGATGCGGTGGACGATACCCGGGCGCCGCTCTCCACCAATGCCCGACAGCGTGTCGCCGCAATGATAGAGCAGCGCGTTCACCAGCGTGCCCGATGGCGTGCCGGGTGCCGGATGCACCACCATGCCCGCCGGTTTGTCGATCACGATCAGATCGGCGTCCTCCCACACCACCGTCAGCGTGATGTTTTCCGGCAGGGTTTCCACATCCACCGCGGGGGCAAGCACCAGTTCGTACTGTTCCCCTTCGCGCACCTTTGTCTTGGGGTCGGTCACAGCCACCCCGTCGCGCAGCACATCACCCTCGGCGATCATTTTCATCAGGCGCGAGCGTGACAGCGCCGCTTCCTCTGGCACCGCCGCCGCAAGCGCCTTATCAAGGCGTTGGCCTGCATCGTCTGCGATGACAATGACCAGCCGTTCGCCGATATCTTCGTCTGCATCCTCAAAGGGGCTAGCCATGAACGACACTCCTGAAGAGCAGGCGCTGCCGCCGTCGCTCCGGTTTCTGAAAGCCTTGGTGATCACCCTGACGATCACCATGATCGTCGGTGTCATAACGGTGGTTGGCCTGCTTGTCACCCGCATGCCGGATGGCCGCGCGCTGGCCCCGGCCCTGCCGCCAAACCTGGCCCTGCCAGAGGGCGCCAAGGCGCAGGCGGTGACGATGGGCACCGGCTGGATCGGTGTTGTGACCACCGACAACCGCATCCTGATCTTCACCCCGGACGGCGCGCTGCGGCAAGAGCTGCAGATCGCCCCGCTGCCCGCAAACTGAACCTGTGCCCGCTTGATCAAGCTTTCCGGCCCCCCACCAGCCGACCGCGCGGCAGAAATTGCAAGCCAGTTGCAGTTCCTGCACAAATTCGACAGCACGCGCATCGCTGCCACCCTGATGGTCAGCATCATGACGGCCATCTTTCTGCCGCCTTGGATCGTGCTGCTGTTTCTGGGCATCGACTATCTGTTCGAGGCGGCAGGTTTTCGTCTGATGGACGGGCTGGACCCGGACCGCAACCCCAACCGCTATCGCCTGCTGCTGCTGACCGTGTTTCTGATGGAAGCGAGCTATCTGATCCCTGCGGCATTGATCTGGCAAGGCGACGCTATGTATTGCAAGGCGGTCGCGGTGGGGCTGGTCTGCCTGACGCTGTTTCAACTGGCCTCGGTTCGGGCAATTCATTTGCCGATCGGCGTGGCGGGCATTCTGGGGGTCGTGGCCGCCGCAGGTATCGGCAATGCCGTCTATTGGGGCCCGCGCGACGATATGGTGGGGCTTGCCGCCTCTAACTTCGCGGTGTTCGGGGCGATCTACTACGCGCTTGCCGCCATGCGATCAAACCACCTGCTGCACCGTGACCTTTTGCGCAGCGAACGCGCGGCGGCGGCGGCCAATCAGGCCAAGGGCCGCTTTGTCGCGCAGATCAGCCACGAATTGCGCACGCCCTTGAACGCCATTCTTGGCATGGGCGAGGCTGAACTGGCCCAGACCACCGATCCGCGCACGCAAGACCGGATGCAAACGCTGGTGGCCTCGGCGCGCGAATTGGCGGTGATCCTGGATGACGTGCTGGAGATGTCGGCGCTGGGGGAAAACGCCCTGCCGATCCGCCCGCAGCCGACCGATCCGCAGGCGGTGATTTCCGCCACCGCCGCCCTGTTTCAGCCGCTGTTTGCCGCGCGCGGGCTGGAGCTGGAACTGCGCAGCCGCGCGGCCATGCCCGACTGCGTGATGCTGGATCCGCACCGGCTGCGGCAATGCCTGTCGAACCTGCTGTCAAACGCGCTGAAATTCACTGAAACCGGCGGGGCCAGTGTGACAACCGTCATGGCCACCCAGACCATGCTGGAAATCGAAGTGGCCAACGCCGGACCCGCGATTTCGCCGGATCAGGCCGAGGCGATCTTTGCCCCGTTCAACAACCATCAGGGCAATGGTGGCGGATCCGGTCTGGGGCTGGCGATCAGCCGCGGGTTGGCGCGCAAGATGGGCGGCGATCTGATCGTGCTGCCCAGCAAAACCGGCGCCCTGTTCCGGCTGAGTGTGGCCGTCTCGCCCTGTCCGGCTCCTGCCCCGACCGCCGCGCCAAAACAGCGGCAATTGCCGGATTGGGGCGGGCTGCGGGTTTTGGTGGTGGATGATGTGGCCACCAACCGCTTTGTCGCAAAGACCTACCTGACCCTGTTCGGCGCCACCCCGGTTGAGGCCGATAGCGGAGCGGCGGCGCTGGCGGCCTTGCAGGGCGGCGGCATTGATCTGGTGTTGCTGGATATGAACATGCCGGGCCTGTCGGGCGAACAGACCCTTGCCGCCATCCGCGCCCTGCCTGCCGGTCTGGCGCGGGTGAAGGTGTTTGCCATGACCGCCGATGCCTCTGACGATCACCGTCGCGCCTATCTGGCGCTGGGTCTGGATGGTTTTGTTGCCAAACCCCTGACGGTTGCGGCGCTGTCGCAGGTGCTGCCCCAAACCGGGACGGATGCGCAAAGCCAATGACGGAATACGACGCCGCCTGTCGCTGACAAGGCCGAAGCCCACGGCCAATCCAGCGAACCTGCCGCCAACCGGAAAAGGGAGAATCGCAATGATTGGGGATCTTGGCGCACAAGATGCGACCGAGCTGGCCGAATGGGTCGCCGAAGGTGCGGTTTCGCCAACCGAATTGCTGGACGCGGCGCTTGCGGCGGTGTCCGAACGCAACCCGGCCCTGAACGCGGTGGTGCTGATTCAGGAAGATGTCGCGCGCAAATCCATCGCCGATGGCCTGCCGCGCGGGCCGTTCCGGGG